>JAIXTR010000205.1 GCA_027483845.1 Caulobacteraceae bacterium
CTCGACGACCTGCTGAAGGACTGAAGGAAAATCTCGCCGCCGGCCGCTGGTCGGAGCGACAGGATTTGAACCTGCGACCCCTTGACCCCCAGTCAAGTGCGCTACCAAGCTGCGCCACGCTCCGAAGGGCCAGGCGGCGAGGCGCGTCTTCTAGCGGATAGATGCAGCAGGGCAAGGGCCAAGTTCGCCTGTCCGCTTAGGTCTCCCGGTTCATCCACTTGATCACGGGGAAGAGAGGGACGCCCCATAAGGTGCCGGCCAGGGCGTAGAACACCAGGCGAGCCGCCCAGTGATCCGGAAGATGCTCGCTGAGGGTGACGGCCCCCACCACATACGCCAAGCAAAACGCCAGGATCACGATCAGGCCGATGAATTTGCGGAGACGGACAGGCATGGGTCGCTCATAGCGGGCTGGAGGCTTGGGCGTAACCCCGCTAGATAGCGCCCAAGTTCAGCCGCACACCTGGGCCACGCCGCCTGCCATGACCTCGTTCCTGCGTTCCGACCGTTCAAAGCCCGTCGCCATATGGCTCTTCGTCGTGGCCGCCATGGTGCTGATGATGGTCATCGTCGGTGGGGCGACCCGTCTGACCGACAGCGGGCTCTCCATCACGCAGTGGAAGCCGGTGACGGGGGCGCTGCCGCCGCTCAGCGACGCCGATTGGCAGCGAGAGTTCGCCCTCTACAAGCAGATCCCGCAGTACGCCCAGCTCAACGCCGGCATGAGCCTCGACTCGTTCAAGGTCATCTACTGGTGGGAATGGTCGCATCGTCTGCTCGGCCGGGTGCTGGGCCTGGTGTTCTTCGTGCCGTTCGTCTGGTTCGCGATCCGCCGGCAACTGCCCCGCCGACTGTTCGTCCGGCTGGGCGGGATTTTCCTGCTGGGCGGCATGCAGGGCGCCGTCGGCTGGTGGATGGTCTCCAGCGGGCTGTCCGAACGCGTCTCGGTGGCGCCGGAACGGCTGATGGTTCACCTGGGCCTGGCCTTCGCGTTGCTTGGGCTTCTCCTTTGGACGGCGTTTGACGCCTGGTCGGGGGCGGCGCGTCAAACGCTGCCCAGCCCATGGGGCCGCCGCGCCACGGTCCTCATCGGCCTGACCTATCTTCAGATCCTGCTGGGCGCGCTGGTGGCCGGCAATGACGCGGGCCTCGTCTACAACGACTGGCCCTTGATGAATGGCGCGCTCATCCCCGACGACTATCACGCGGGCGCGACGGTCTGGGCGACGCTCGCCCACGTCCAGGGCGCGGTGCAGTTGCATCATCGTCTGCTGGCGTATCTGCTGACCATCGTCGCCGCGGCGATCGGCGTGGCGGCCTGGCGGTCGGACTATCTCTCACGAACGTCGAAGCTCCTGGCGGTGGCTGTCGCTGTCGCCGTCGTGTTCCAGGCGGTCCTTGGCGTGGCCACCCTGATGATGCGGGCCCCTGTCGGCATGAGCATCGTCCATCAGCTCACGGCGGCCCTGGTGCTTGGGCTCGCCGTCGCCTTCGGGTGGCGGGTACGACGCGTCTGAGGCCAGAAAGACGCGGTATTATATTACCGTATTTGGAAAGTCGTTATTTTCCAATATCTTGCGGACCGTCTGGCAGGTTGTGTAGCGTTGACATCGTACTTTGCATTCTGCATAAGCCGCGCCTCACGTCGGACGCGCCTCCAGCGCATCCGCTCTAGTCTATTGGATCGTCCCTCATGCTGAAGAGCACCACGGCTTCGCTGAAGCCCGCCGAGGTCGAGAAGAAGTGGATCGTGATCGACGCCAAGGACGCCGTTGTCGGCCGTCTCGCTTCGTTCATCGCCATGCGTCTTCGCGGCAAACATCGCCCTGATTACACCCCGCACGTCGACTGCGGCGACTTCGTCGTCGTGCTCAACGCCGACAAGGTGAAGTTCACCGGCAAGAAGGCGACCGACGAGGTCTACTACTGGCACACGGGTCACCCGGGCGGCGTGAAGCAACGCACCCCGGCGCAGATCCTGGCCGGCAAGTACCCGGAGCGGGTGCTGGAAAAGGCCGTCGAGCGCATGCTGCCGAAGGAAAGCCCGCTTGCCCGCAAGCAGATGACCCACCTTCGCATCTACAACACCGGTGAGCACCCGCACGCCGCGCAGAACCCCGAGACCATCGCGTTCGCCGAGCTGAACGCCAAGAACGTGCGGAGCGCCTGATGTCGGAAGCCAACACGACCGAAGCCACCGGCTTCGACGCCCTGAAGGGCATGGGCACCCAGGCCTCGGAAAACCTGGTCCGTGAGCCCAAGATCGACGCCCAAGGCCGCGCCTACGCGACCGGCAAGCGTAAGAACGCGGTCGCCCGCGTCTGGATCAAGCCGGGCACCGGCAAGATCACGATCAACGGCCGCGACCAGGAAGTCTATTTCGCGCGCCCCGTGCTGCGGATGATGATCGCCCAGCCGACGCAGCTGACCGACCGCGCCGGTCAGTTCGATGTCATCGCCACCGTGGAAGGCTCGGGCCTCTCCGGCCAGGCGGGCGCCATCCGTCACGCCATCTCCAAGGCGCTGACCTACTATGAGCCGGGCCTCCGCGCCCTGCTGAAGCCGCACGGCCTCCTGACCCGCGACCCCCGCGTCGTGGAGCGGAAGAAGTACGGCAAGGCGAAGGCCCGACGCAGCTTCCAGTTCTCGAAGCGCTAATCCGCGCAGCGATTACTCGCGTTTACGGATCAGGGCGCTTCGGGAAACCGGGGCGCCCTTTTTCTTGCCTCATCCGGCCTGACGGAAGCAGACCATGACCCACAGCATCTTCATCGACGGCGAAGCCGGCACCACGGGCCTGCAGATTCGGGAACGCCTGGCCGGACGCCGCGACCTCGAGGTCCTGTCCATCGATCCGGCGCGGCGCAAGGACGCCGACGCGCGTGCAGAGCTGCTGAACTCCGCCGACGCCGTTGTGCTGTGCCTGCCCGACGATGCGTCGCGTGAGGCGGTGGGCATGATCACCTCCAACCGGGTGAAGGTGATCGACGCGTCGACCGCTTATCGCACGGCGCCCGGCTGGACCTATGGCTTCCCCGAGATGTCGGCCACGCAGCGGGACGCCGTGCGGAACGCGACGCGGGTCTCGAACCCGGGCTGCTATCCCACGGGCTTCATCGGCCTGGTGCGGCCTCTGGTAGCGGCGGGACTGATCCCGGCGGACTTCCCGCTGACCGTAAACGCGATCTCCGGCTACTCGGGCGGTGGCAAGGGGCTGATCGCCGAGTTCGAGGATCACGCGCCGCCGGCCGGTACCAACGACGCCTTCCGAGCATATGGCTACACCCTGGCCCACAAGCACCTGGGCGAGATGCAGATCCACACGGGTATCGCGCATCCGCCTGTTTTCGCGCCGTCCGTCGGGCGCTACGCCCAGGGCATGCTGGTCGAGGTTCCGCTGCAGCTGTGGGCGCTCGCCGGCAAGCCGTCGCCGGCGGACCTGCATGTGGTGCTGGAAGCCGCCTACGCCGGCGAAGCCTTCGTCGAGGTCGCCAGCGGATCGGAGTGCGCAG
>JAIXTR010000613.1 GCA_027483845.1 Caulobacteraceae bacterium
CGGGGCGTGCGGCTCTACACCGAGCGCGACCATCCGGGCATCCACGTCTCCGGCCACCCGTGCCGTGACGAGCTGGCCGAGATGTACGCCTGGGCGCGGCCGCAGATCGCGGTGCCGACACACGGCGAGCGCCGACATCTGATGGAGCACGCGGCCTTCGCGCGCGATCTGCAGGTGCCGCAGCAGGTGACCCCGCGCAACGGCGACATGGTGCGCCTGGCGCCGGGCCGGGCCGAGATCATCGACGAGGTCCATGCCGGCCGCCTCTATGTGGATGCGGGTGTGCTGACGCCGGAGAACGGCGACGCTCTGCGCGAGCGGCGGCACGCGGCGTTCAACGGGATGCTGGCCGTGTCGGTCGTTCTGGACGAGCGGGGCCGGATCGTCAGCGGTCCGCAGGTGCGCGCTCTGGGCCTGCCCACCGAGAACGACGACCACCTCGACGAGGTGCTGAACGACCTGGCCGACGAGGCCGAGCGGGCGATGAAGCGCCTGAAGGGCGACGACGGCGAGCGCGACGAGGACATCGAGAAGGCCATCTCGCGCGGCGTGAAGAAGGCCAGCCAGCGGATCTGGGGCCGTCGTCCGGTCGTCGAGACGACCGTGCTGCGGATCTAGTCTTCCGCGAGGCCCAGGGCGTCGATCTCAGCCATCTGGTCGGCGTCCAGCGGCCCTGCGGCCTCGGCGGCGACGCAGCTCGCCAGTTCGGCGCGGTTCTTCACGCCGAGCACGAGGGTGTCGATGTTTGGCAGGCTCAGCGCGTAGCGGTGGGCGACGAACGCCGGATCCTCGCCCCAGCGGTCGCAGAGGGCGCGGAACGGGGCGGCCCGGTCGTAGTCGGCGCGGTCCGGGCTGTTGGCGGAGAGGTTCCGGTCAACTGCCGACGTCAGGGCGCCCGCCTGAACCGCGCGGATGCCCATGACGCCGATGTCGCTCAGCTTCGCAGCCTCGGCGATCGCGCGCGGGCGGGCGGGTTCGGCGTAGCGCTTCAAGGCGCCGGGGCTGTCCATGAGGTTGGCGATGACCTGAACCACGTCCGGCGCCGGCGTATGCCCCAGCGCATGCAGCACGGCGGTCGGCACGCCGATGCCGGTGATCCCCCACGCGCCGATCCGGCCCTGGGCCTTCAGCGCTTCAAAGGCCGGGATCACCTCGGCTTCGTAGACCGCCCAACTGGTGGAAAACCGCGCCTTGCTGTCATCGCCATGCGCGTAGGCGAAGCCGTCGAGATGCAGGTTGGTGTGAAGGAAGAAGAGATCGACCCGGTCCAGGCGTAGGGCCGCCAGGCTGGCGTCCAGGGACTGGGTCAGATGGGCGGCGGTTTCCCCCGGCTCTGGCGTGCCCAGGTAGCACTTGGTCGTGACCTTTACGCCGGTGGGCAGGCGGCCGTCGAAGGCCTCGCCGATGAAGGCCTCACAGTTTCGGTACATCGGGGCGGCGTCGAGGACGGTGATCCCCGCGTCGAGGGCGGCGTGGAGCGTCGCCAGCGCCTCGTCCCGCGAGGTCTCGCCCCAGATCTGGCCAATCCCGCCGCCGCCGAGGGTCAGGCGGCTGACCTCGCCCAGCGGTCCCAGTGTCGCCGTCTGCATGCTCGCCTCCCGTTTCGCGCACGCTACGGCGAACCGCGTTCACGGGTCCAGGGTCAGCGACCGCGTTGCGTCCTTCCTCAACGTGATCTCGCGCCCGGCCGCGGGGCGGCGTATAGACCCATCATGATCGGCAAACTGAACCACGTCGGCGTCGCGACGCCCTCCATCGAAGAGTCCGTGAAGCTGTACCGGGACGTCCTGGGCGCCACGAAGATCGGCGAGAAGTTCGCCATGCCCGAACAGGGCGTTTGGGTCTGCTTCGTCGACCTGCCCAACAGCCAGATCGAGCTGATCGAGCCGCACGGCGACGCCTCGCCGCTGAAGGGCTTCCTCGAGAAGAATCCGGCCGGCGGCCAGCACCACATCTGCTTCGAGGTCGCGGACATCGAGGCGGCGCGGGACGACATGGCGGCCAAGGGCGCCACGGTGCTGAACGGCGGCAAGCCCCGGATCGGCGCCCACGGCACGCCGGTGATCTTCGTCCACCCGAAGAACATGGGCGGCGTGCTGGTCGAGCTCATGGAAACGCCGAAAGGCGCGCACTGATGGGTCCGTTCACCTCCGTCGCGATCTTCCTGACCATCTGGTGGACGGTGCTGTTCGTGGTGCTGCCGCTGGGCGTGACCAGCCATGCCGAGGCGGGGATCGACAAGGGCGACGGTGGCGATCCCGGCGCGCCGGTCGACCCGATGCTCAAGAAGAAGTTCATCACGACGACGATCGTCGCGGTGATCCTGTTCGCCATCCTGTGGGTGGTGATCCGCTTCGGCCTGGTCTCGCTTCCGGACCTGCCCAGCCGCCACTAGGCGGAAGCGCCGACGCGCTTCCGACCGCCTCATCGTTGCCAAGGTTCTCCCGGCAAGGGTATCTGGGCGCCTTCGCCCAAGCCCGTCCCGGTGGGACGTGCTTCCTATTTGATTAGAGGCCTTCTTCTCCGGTCGCGAGCACGACCGGGAAGGCCTCGGCTCACGAGATTCCAATGCGCCTGTCGCGATACTTCATGCCGACCCTTCGCGAGGCCCCGGCCGACGCCCAGATCGTCTCGCACCAGCTGATGCTGCGCGCCGGGCTGATCCGCCAGGAGGCGGCCGGCATCTACGCCTGGCTGCCGCTGGGCCTGAAGGTGCTGAAGAAGATCGAACAGGTGGTCCGCGAGGAGATGAACCGCGCTGGCGCGGTCGAGATCCTTATGCCGACCCTGCAGCTGGCGGACCTGTGGCGCGAAAGCGGGCGCTACGACGCCTATGGCGACGAGATGCTGCGCATCAAGGACCGCCACGACCGGGACCTGCTGTACGGGCCGACGGCTGAGGAGGTCGTGACCGACATCTTCCGCAGCTACATCAAGTCCTACAAGGACTTGCCGAAGAATCTTTACAACATTCAGTGGAAGTTCCGCGACGAGCGCCGGCCCCGGTTCGGGGTGATGCGCGGCCGCGAGTTCCTGATGAAGGACGCCTATTCCTTCGACGTGGACGAGGCGGCGGCGCGCAAGTCGTACAACCGCATGTTCCTGGCCTACCTCAACGTCTATGCGCGGCTGGGGCTGAAGGCGATCCCGGTGAAGGCCGACCCCGGCCCCATCGGCGGCGACATGAGCCACGAGTTCATGATCCTGGCCGAGACTGGCGAGAGCGAGGTGTTCGCGCACCGCGATCTGGTGGAGATGGGCGCGCCGGGTCCCGACGTGGATTGGGAAGGCGATCTGGAGCCCGAAGTCGCGCGGCGCACCAGCCTCTATTCCGCGTCGGACGAGATGCACGACGCCGACCGGTTCGCCGCGATGCCCGAGGACAAGCGGATGACCGCCCGCGGCATCGAGGTCGGCCACATCTTCTACTTCGGCGAGAAGTACTCCAAGCCGATGAAGGCCCACGTCACTGGGCCCGACGGCAAGGACGCGCCGGTGCACATGGGCTCGTACGGCGTGGGCGTCTCGCGCCTGGTCGCCGCTATCATCGAGGCCAGCCATGACGACGCCGGGATCATCTGGCCCGACGTGGTGGCGCCCTTCGGCGCGGCGGTGCTGAACCTGCGGGCCGGCGACGCCGCCTGCGATGCGGCCTGCGAACAGGCCTACAAGGCGCTGTCGGACGCAGGTCTCGATCCGCTCTACGACGACCGCGACGAGCGGCCGGGCGCCAAGTTCGCCGCCACCGACCTCGTGGGCATTCCCAAGCAGCTGATCATCGGGCCGAAGGGCCTGGCGGACGGCGTGGTGGAGCTGAAGATCCGGGGCACGGGCGAGCGTCAGAGCCTGCCGCTGGACGCCGCGCTGAAGGCCATCATCGGGTGAGCGAACACCCCGCCGTGACCGGCGGCCGGGCGCGGCCGTTCGGCCTCTGGGAGCGGATGCTGGCCGGCCGCTATCTGCGCGCCAAGCGGCATCAGGGCGGCGTCGCCCTGATCTCGATCATCTCCTTCGTCGGCATCATGCTGGCGGTGGCGACGCTGATCATCGTCATGTCGGTGATGAACGGCTTCCGCAGCGAGCTGCTGGGCCGGATCCTGGGGTTCCAGGGGCATGTGTTCGTCACCGGCGGCGTGCTGGACGGCGCCGAGCGCGACCGGGCGGCCGCGGCGATCCTGAAGGTGCCGGGGGTGACCCAGGCCGCGCCGATCATCGAAGCCCAGGCCATCGCCATCGGCCCGAGCCAGATCACCGGCGCCCTGGTCCGAGGCATCGGGCCCAAGGACCTGCGCGCGACCCCGCTGGTGGCCGGCAACATCACCAAGGGCTCGCTGAAGGGCTTCGGCGACGGAGAGTTCGGCGGCGACGTGGTGGTGGTCGGCGAGCGGCTGGCCCAGACCCTGGGCGTGCAGCCGGGCGACACCATCACCCTGATTTCGCCCTCGGGCGGGGCGACGGCCTTCGGCGGCACGCCGCTGCAGAAGGCCTATACGGTCGGGGCGACCTTCAGCGTCGGCATGAGCCAGTACGACCAAGCCTACATCTACATGCCGCTCAGCCAGGCCCAGCTGTTCTTCGGTCGCGAGGACACCGCCGACGCCATCGAGGTGCGGGTGACCGATCCCGACCATGCCGCGCGGATGAAGGCGGCGATCAACAGCGCCGCCGGACCCGCCGCCATCGTCAACGACTGGACCCAGCGCGACAGCTCGTTCTGGGGCGCGCTGAAGGTCGAGCGGGCCGTCATGCGGCTGATCCTGATGCTGCTGGTGGCCATCGCGGCGATGAACATCATCTCGGGCCTGGTGATGCTGGTGAAGAACAAGGGGCGCGACATCGCGATCCTGCGGACCATGGGGGCGGGGCAGGGGTCGATCCTGCGAATCTTCTTCATGGCCGGGGCGGGCGTCGGCGCCCTTGGGACACTGGCGGGCCTGGCGATCGGCACCCTGTTCTGCATCTACATCGGCCCGATCCAGGGGGCGGTGGAGTATGTGACCGGCCAGGCCGTCTTCTCGTCGGACGTCTATTACCTGTCGCGGATCCCGGCGAAGGTGGACTGGGCCGAGGTGCTGCTGATCGTCTCGTGGTCGCTGGGGATGAGCTTCCTGGCCACCCTGCCACCGTCGTGGCGGGCGTCCCGGCTCGATCCGGTTGAGGCGCTTCGCTATGAGTGAGCCTGTGCTGTCCATCCGCGGGCTGCAGCGGACCTATGTGACCGCGGCCGGCTCACTGACCGTGCTGCGCGGCGTCGATCTGGACGTGCAGCCGGGCGAGATCG
Organism: Caulobacteraceae bacterium; assembly: GCA_027483845.1. Classification (GTDB taxonomy): domain Bacteria; phylum Pseudomonadota; class Alphaproteobacteria; order Caulobacterales; family Caulobacteraceae; genus Phenylobacterium. The sequence goes on from JAIXTR010000613.1 coordinate 5,282, forward strand.
TCGGCCTGATCGGCCCGTCCGGGTCGGGCAAGTCCAGCCTGTTGCATGCGGCGGGCCTGCTCGAGCACGCCGATGGGGGCCGGATCTCGATCCTCGGCCGCGACTGCACCGATCTCAGCGATCGCGAGCGGAGCCGGGTGCGGCTGGCGACCGTGGGGTTCGTCTATCAGTTCCACCACCTGCTGCCGGAGTTCTCGGCGCTGGATAACGTCGCCCTGCCGATGATGATCGCGGGCGCGGCGCAGCCGGCGGCGCGGTCGCGGGCGGCGACGCTGCTGGGGGAGCTCGGCCTCAAGGATCGCGTCCAGCACCAGCCCGCGCAGCTGTCCGGCGGGGAGCAGCAGCGGGTGGCTATCGCCCGAGCGCTGGCCAATTCGCCGCGTCTGCTGCTGGCGGACGAGCCCACCGGCAACCTCGATCCCACCACGTCGGGCGCGGTGTTCGAGAACCTCTATCGGCTGGCGCGCAGCCAGGGCGTGGCCGCCGTGGTGGCGACGCACAACCTCGAACTGGCCAGCCACATGGACCGGGTGTTCGCCCTCAGGGACGGGCATCTGGAGGAACAGGCGCGCTAGTGCGCCTGATCATCGACACCGACACCGCGGGCGACGACGTGTTCTCCTTGATGCTGGCCCTGACCCGGCCGGGCGTGAACGTGGAGGCGATCACCATCGCGCACGGCAATGTCGGCTTCGCCCAGCATGCCGAGAACGCGCTGACGACGCTGGAGGTCTGCGGTCGGGCGGGCGAGGTCCCGGTGCATCTAGGCGCGACGCGGCCGCTCACCCGCGCGCCCCTGTCGGCCAGCTATGTGTTCGGCGCGGACGGCATGAGCGACAGCGGCTTCCCGCCGGCGGCGCAGCGGACGGCTAAAGGCGCCGCCCCGGAGGAGATCGTCCGGCGGATCATGGCCGCCCCCGGCGAGATCACCCTGATCGCTCAGGCGCCCCTGACCAACCTGGCGCTGGCGGTGGCCCTGGAGCCGCGGATCGCCCAGGCGTGCCGGCATCTGTGGATCATGGGCGGCACGGACAACGGGATCGGCAATGTGACCCCGGCGGCCGAGTACAATTTCTATGTCGACCCGGAAGCGGCGAAAATCGTGCTGGCGGCGGGGTTCGACGTCTCCATCGTGACCTGGACCCTGACCCTGCAGGATGGGCTGTTCACCCTGGATCAGCTCGAGGAGCTTGAGGCGCTGGACACCCCGAAGTCGCTGTTCTTCACGGCGGTGAACCGGACCTCGCTGGCCTTCGCGCAGCAGACGCAGGGGCTGGGCGGCAGCCTGCATCCCGACCTGCTCACCTGCGCCCTGGCCCTGGACGAGGGGCTGATCCGGGCCGCCGACCGCTGTGTCGTGGACGTTGAGACGCAGGGCGAACTGAGCCGCGGCTATCTCAGCGTTTCGCACCCGATCCTGCCGGACGTCGAACTGGCCGACCCCGACCTGGTGCGCAAGGCCCCCAACGCCCGGGTGATCAAGGCCGTGGACCGTGCCGGCCTCTTCGCGGCGATGAGGGCCGCGCTGGCCTAGTCGCGGCGCGCGATTTCGGACCAAGGCACACCCCGCTTGACCATGAGAACAAAAGTGGAATAGGAACGAATACGGAACGCCCCACACGTTACCCACAGGGGGCTCACAAGAGGATGCCGAAGATGGTTCGTCTGGCCCGGGAATCGCTGGCCTTTGCGTCGGTGGCGAGCTTTGTCTGGATGGTCTGTGCTGTGGCCGGCCATATGGGCTGACCGCCGTGCGAATGGGGGAGGCGGCACAGGTGCAGGACGACGGAAACGGGTTCGTCCACCTGCGGGTCCGATCCGCCTATTCGCTGCTCGAAGGGGCC
>JAIXTR010000525.1 GCA_027483845.1 Caulobacteraceae bacterium
CCTTGCCCCGGTAGTCGGCGAGCGGCGCGGGCTTGCCGTCGAGGGTCTCGGCGCTGAAGTCGTAGATGCTGGTCACGGTTCGTCCTCAGACAATCATGTTGAGCGGGTCTTCGATCAGCGGCTTGAAAGCCGCCAGCCACCTGGCGCCGGTGGCGCCGTCGACCACGCGGTGATCGCAGGTCAGGGTCACGGACATCACCGTGGCGATCGCGAGCTCGTTCCCGCGCACCACGGGCCGCTTCTCGCCCGCCCCCACCGACAGGATCGCGCCCTGCGGTTCGTTGATGATCGAGGCGAAGGACTTGATGCCGAACATGCCAAGGTTCGATATCGAGAAGGTGCCACCCTGGAACTCTTCCGGCTTCAGCTTCTTGGTCCGCGCTCGCTCGGCCAGGTCTTTGGCCTCGGTGGCGATCTGCGCCAGGCCCTTGGTCTCGGCGCTGCGGATGATCGGCGTGATCAGGCCGCCCGGGACCGCCACCGCCATGGCGATGTCGGCGTGGTGGTGCATGGCGATGCCGTCGGGCGTGTAGGAGGCGTTGGCTTCCGGCACTCGCATCAGGGCGACAGCAGCGGCCTTGATCACCAGGTCGTTCACGCTGACCTTCACGCCCTGCTTCTCCAGCATGGCGTTGATCTTGGCCCGCGCCGCCAGCAGCTCGTCGATCTCGAGGTCGATGTTCAGCGGGAAGTGCGGCACGTCACGGAAGCTGTCGGTCATCCGACGCGCCACCGTCTTGCGCATGCCATCCAGCGGAATCAGGTCGTAGCTGCCGGGCGCGATGCCCATCTGCTCCAGGCTCTGGGCCTGACGCGGGGCCGAGGCCGAAGCGCCAGCAGGCGCCGCGACCGGCGCCGGCTTGGCGTTGCCCGGCTCGGCCTTGTCGATGTCGACCTTCACGATCCGGCCATGCGGACCCGAGCCGGTCACGCCGGCCAGATCAATGCCCTTCTGCTCGGCCAACCGGCGCGCCAGCGGCGAGGCGAAGATGCGACCACCGTCTGCCGCCTTCGCCGGCGCAGGCGCTGCGGGCGTGGGCTCCGGGGCCTCGGCCTTGGCGGGCTCGGGCGCCTTCGCGGGTGCGGGTTCGACCTTGGACGCTTCAGCCTTGGGCGCTTCGGCTTTCGGGGCGGGCGCGGCCGCCTCGCCCTCTTCGGTCAGCCGCGCGATCGGCGTGTTGACCTTCACGCCCTCGGTGCCCTCGGCCACCAGGATCTCGCCGACCACGCCTTCGTCGACCGCCTCGACCTCCATAGTCGCCTTGTCAGTCTCGATCTCGGCGATCACGTCGCCGGACTTCACGGTGTCGCCCGTCTTCACGTGCCACTTCGCCAGCGTGCCCTCTTCCATGGTGGGCGAGAGGGCGGGCATGAGGATGTCCGTCATGCGTGTTCCTTGGAGAGATGCGCGAGGGACGCCCCGTTGGCCTCCCAGTTCTGGCCGTCGAAGGCCTCGATGATGAGCTCCAGCCCGTCCAAAGTGTCCAGGCAGCGCGCGTTCACGCTCCAGCCGTCGGGGTTGGAGCGGGGGCGGTAGAAGCTTTTGATCCCGCATTCCGAGCAGAACAGGTGCTTCGCGACGCGGGTGTTGAACGTGTACTCGGCCAGGCGATCGACGCCCCTGGTCATGCGGAAGCGACTCTCGGGCACGATCACGTGGACGTAGCCGGTCTTGGCGCACATGGAGCAGTTGCAGCTCTGCGCCTCGACGCGGTCCGGCAACGCCACCTCGAAGCGGACCCCGCCGCAGTGGCAGCCGCCCGCGCGCCAGGCGAAGGCGTCGGTCACTTGTAGCTCACGGCCTTGGCCGCCTTCACGATCCGATCCACCGAGGGCATCGACAGCGCCTCGAGGTTCGCGGCGTACGGCAGCGGCACGTCCTCCTGGTGGACCCGCAGCGGCGGGGCGTCCAGGTAGTCGAACGCCAGTTCCGTCACCTTGGCCGCGACCTCGGCGCCGACGCCCATGGGGCCCCAGCCTTCCTCGACGGTGACCAGGCGATTGGTCTTCTTGACGCTCTCGACGACCGTCTCGATGTCCATCGGCCGGATCGTGCGCAGGTCGACGACCTCGGCCTCGATGCCGTCCTTGGCCAGTTCCTCGGCGGCCTGGAGGCAGAAGCCGACCATCCTCGAATAGGCCACCAGGGTGACGTCCGTGCCCAGCCGGCGAACCTTGGCCTTGCCGATCGGCACGACCCAGTCGACGTCTTCGGGCACGTCGAATTCCTGGCCGTAGAGCATCTCGTGCTCCAGGAAGACCACGGGGTTCGGATCGCGGATCGCGGCCTTCAGCAGGCCCTTGGCGTCGGCGGCGTCATAGGGGGCCAGCACCTTCAGCCCGGGCACGTGACCGTACCACGCCGCATAGTCCTGGCTATGCTGCGCGCCCACGCGGGCCGCGGCGCCGTTCGGGCCGCGGAACACGATCGAGGTCTTGATCTGCCCCCCCGACATGTACAGCGTCTTGGCGGCGGAATTGATGATGTGGTCGATCGCCTGCATGGCGAAGTTGAACGTCATGAACTCGACGATCGGCTTCAGGCCCGCCATGGCGGCGCCGACGCCCAGGCCGGCGAAGCCGTACTCGGTGATCGGCGTGTCGATGACCCGCTTGGGGCCGAACTCGTCCAGCAGGCCGCGGCTGACCTTGTAGGCGCCCTGGTACTGGGCGACTTCCTCGCCCATCAGGAACACGTCACCGTCGCGACGCATCTCCTCGGCCATGGCGTCGCGCAGGGCGTCGCGCACGGTCGTCTTCACCAGCTTCACGCCCTCGGGCAACTCGGGGTCGTTCAGCACAGGCCGGGGCGTCACCGGCGCGGCGCCCTCGCCGTCCGCATGCGGCTTCGCGGTCTCAGGCGGCTGCTTCTCCGGGTCGCCGGCCGAGGCTGGCGGGGCCTCTTCGGTCGTCGGTTCTGTGGTCGGCGCGGGCGCGGATTTCGCGGCTTCGCCCTCGCCGCCCAGGCGCGCGATCGGCGTGTTGACCTTCACCTCCTCGGAGCCTTCGGGCACCAGGATCTCGGAGATCACGCCTTCATCGACGGCCTCGACCTCCATCGTCGCCTTGTCGGTCTCGATCTCAGCGATCACGTCGCCGGACTTCACATTGTCGCCGACCTTCACATGCCACTTGGCGAGCGTGCCCTCCTCCATCGTCGGAGAGAGCGCCGGCATCAGGATGTCGGTCACGAGGCGCTCTCCGTGTAGACGTCGGTATAGAGCTCGGACGGATCCGGCTCGGGGCTGGTGCGGGCGAACTCCGCCGCATCGGCCACAATCTTCTTCACCTCGGCGTCGATCGCCTTCAGCGCGGCCTCGTCGGCCCAGCCATGCTTCTCCAGCAGCTCCTCGACGTGGTCGATGGGGTCACGGGTCTTGCGCACCTCATCGACCTCCTCCCGCGTCCGGTACTTGGCCGGGTCGCTCATCGAGTGACCGCGGTAGCGGTA
>JAIXTR010000446.1 GCA_027483845.1 Caulobacteraceae bacterium
CACCGGCCGGGTCCGTTCGGTGGAGTCCAGCGCGCTGGCCGCCCTGCGCACCCTCGAGATCGAGGCCCTGAAGGGTGGCGGCGAGGCCACCCTGCGCGTTCCCCGCGCCGTGGGTCTCTACATCCTGAACGAGAAGCGCGCCCACCTGGCCCGCCTCAACCAAACCTTCGGGCTCTTCGTCACCGTGGTGATCGAGGACGAGATGGCGCACGCCGAGCACGTCATCGAGCGCACCTCGATGGAGATCCGCCCCGATCACGCGCCCTCCGTCACCACGTCCCTGCAGCCGTATGAGCCGGCCGCCGAGGACGACGACTTCGACGACGAAGCCTACGACGACGAGGACGAGCTCGAGGACGAGGACGAAGACGAGGTGGCCCTCGAGCGTGAGGACACTGACGACGACACCCCGCGCGCCCGCAATCCTCGTGAAGACGCCGCGCCGCGCGGCGACGACGACGAGGAAGGCGGCCGGCGTGGTCGTGGTCGCCGCCGCCGTCGCGGACGCCGGGGCGACGAACCCCGCGCCGATCGCGAGCCGCGCGCCGCCGACGCCGAGGCGCGTCCCGAGCGCGAAGCCCGTCCGCCCCGCGAGGGCGACGAGGATCGCGACAGCCGCCGCCGCCGCCGTGGTCGCCGGGGCGGTCGCCGGATGCGCGAGGACGTCCGTCCGCAGGACGCCTTCTCCTGGGTCCGCCCCTGGGTGCCCTACGGCGACGATCCGTTCGTCTGGTACGACCCGGCGGAAGACCTGAAGATCGCCCCGGTTTCCGAGGGTCCCGCCCCCGCCCCGGCGCCTGCGCCGCAGGTCGAGGCCGTGGCCGCGTCCCCCGTCGTCGCCCGCACGTCGGACAGCGACGAGGACGTCTGGGTCGAACTGCCCGAGGTCGAGGACAAGCCCAAGCGTCCGCGGCGCGCTCGCGGTCGGGGTCGTGGCCGCGACGGTGACGCCGCCGCCGAGGCCGCGCCTGCGCCCGAAGCCGAGGCCGTCGCTGCGCCGGAGCCCGTGATGGCCCCGCCGCCCGAACCGGAACCGGAAGCCGCCCCCGTGGCGGAAGAGGCCCCGGCCAAGCCGAAGCGTTCGCGCAGCCGCAAGGCCGCGCCGGTCGCCGAAGCCGCGGAAGCCGTCGCCGCGCCGGAACCGGTGCTGGAAACGGTCGCCGCCGCGCCCGAGCCCGAACCCGCGCCGGAACCCCAGCCCGAGGCGCCGCCCGCGCCCCGCGCCCCCGATCCGGCCGAAATCTCCGGCCCCGCGCCGGCGCCGAAACGCGGCTGGTGGCGCCGCGGCTGATCGATCGCCATCTGACTGTTCCGGTCCCGTCAAAGCTGTTTCCAGTTTTGCGGGACCGGGGCTAGCATCCGGCCGGCATGGGGGCGTCGGACTACGATAGAGTGTCGAGCATGATCTCCCCTTTCCGGTCGGTATCGCGCCTGGCGCTGACAGCCGTGGCCGCCACGGGCGTCGCACTGGCGGCCGCCCCGGCCTCGGCCCAATCCCTGATCCGCGACACCGAGATCGAGGAAATCCTCTCGCGCGACGCCGAGCCGATCCTGCGCGCGGCGGGCGTCGACCCCAAGAACGTCGAGATCGTCATCGTCGGCTCCAAGGAGCTGAACGCCTTCGCCGGGCCCCGCGTGATGGGCTTCAACACCGGCCTGATTCTCGAATCCGACGATCCCAACGAGCTTCAGGGCGTCATCGCCCACGAAGTCGGCCACTTGGCCGCTGGCCACAGCGCCCGCTCGGGCGACATGCAGTCGGCCGGCATGAAGCCCTTCCTGCTGACGATGGGCCTGGGCGTCCTAGCCGCCATCGCCGGCGCGCCCGAGGCCGCCGCGGGCCTGGCCGGCAGCGCCAGCTACTTCGGGGCCTTGGGCGCCATGGGCTACAGCCGCGAACAGGAAAGCCGCGCCGACCAGGCGGGCGCCACCCTGCTCGACAAGGCCGGCCTCTCCGGCAAGGGCCTGGCCGACTTCTTCGACAACTTCCGCTACCAGGAGGTCTTCGACGAGGCGCGCCGCTACGCCTACTTCCGCAGCCACCCGATCTCGTCCGACCGGATCGAGGGCCTGCGCCGCAAGGTCGAGGCCCAGCCGAACTACAACAAGGTCGACAGCCCCGAGGCCATGGCCGAGCACGCCGTGATGAAGGCCAAGCTGGACGGCTTCCTCAATCCGCAGGTGGCGATCACCAAGTACGACGAGAAGGCCACCGACTATCCGTCCCGCTACGCCCGCGCCATCGCCTACTACCAGCTCAAGGAGCCGGACCGGGCGCTGAAGCTGATCGACGCCCTGCTGCAGGACCAGCCCGACAATCCCTACCTCTGGGAGCTCAAGGGCCAGATCCTGTTCGAGTTCGGCCGCACCCAGGAGGCCGAGGCGCCCCAGCGCAAGTCGGTCGCCCTGAAGCCCGAGGCGCCCCTGCTGCGCGTCAACCTCGGCCAGACCCTGATCGCGCTCGACGACAAGGCCAAGATCGCCGAGGGCGTCACCGAGCTGAAGCGCGCCATCACCCAGGAAGAGGACAACGCCGTCGCCTGGCGCATCCTCGCCGAGGCCTACGACAAGCTGAACGAGGACGGTCTCGCCCGCCTCGCCACCGCCGAATACAACTTCTACGTCGGCGACAAGCGCCAGGCCCGGGTGTTCGCCATGCGCGCCCGTGAGATGCTGACCCGCGGCACCCCCGAATGGCGCCGCGCCACCGACATCGTCCTGGTCGCCGAGCCCACTCGCGAAGACCTCAAGGACCTGGCCCGCGAGGGCTCGATCGCCGGCGCCACGCGTTGACCCGTCGCCGCCCCGCCTAACCCGGCCTCCCCGCCCGATCTGGATGACATGAAGCTGACCGCCCCCCTCGCCGCGACCCTCGCGGCCGCCCTCGCCCTGACCGCCTGCAACAAGCCCGCCGAGGCCGACGCCGCCTTCGGCGCCAAGGTCCGCGCCTATCTGCTCGAGCACCCCGAGGTGATCGAGGAAGCCGTAGTCAAGCTGCGCCAGAAACAGACCCTGGAACAGGCCAAGGCCTCGGCCGCCACCCTCGCTAAGTACCGCCAGCAGCTGGAGCGCGACCCCCGCGACCTGGTCATCAACCCCAATGGCGAGTTCACCGTCGTCGAGTTCTTCGATTACCGCTGCGGCTACTGCAAGGTGGTGGCCCCCGAGGTGGTGAAGCTGATCCAGGAGAACCCGGACGTCCGCTTCGTCTTCAAGGAATTCCCGATCTTCGGCGAAGTCTCCGACACCGCCGCCAAGATGGCGCTGACCCCCCAGGGCAAGACCAAGGGCGTCGAGCTCTACAAGGCCTGGATGGCCGACAAGGGCCTGGACGAGGCCGCCCTGGACCGCCACCTCGCCGAGGCGGGCCTCGACCCCGCCGCCGTGCGCAAGGCGATGAACGATCCGGCCATCGCCAGCCAGCTGCACGACATCCGCCTGCTGGCCGGCGCGCTGGGCCTGCAAGGCACCCCAGCCTTCGTCGTGGGCGACTATGTGATCCCCGGCGCAGACATCGGCTCGGTCCGCGCCGCGCTGGCCAAGGTCAAGGCCGGCGCCCTCAAGCGCCCCTCCGGAAACCCGACCTAGACCTTATCGCGGCGTCAAGATCGACCTCTGTTATGATGCGCGCCTCACGTCTTGATGGGGTGCGACATGGTCGAACGGGTTGTGGTGATCGGCGCGGGGATGGCGGGTCTCTGGAGCGCCATGGCTTTGGCGGGACCGGACCGCGAGGTCACGGTGCTGGATCGCGATCCGCCGCCGCCCCCCGGCGGCGCCGACGCGGCCTTCGATGACTGGCAGCGCCGTGGCGTCGGCCACCTGCGCCACAGCCACGCCTTCCTGGCCCGCCTGCGCACCCTAGCCCGCGACCGCCACCCCGGTCTGCTGGACGCCCTGCTGGCCGAGGGCGTGCGCGAACTGGGCTTCGAGGGCTCGCTCACCGACCAACACAAGCGCGGCTACGTCCCCGCCCCCATCGACCGCGACCTGGCCATCCTGACCAGCCGGCGCACGACGCTGGAGCTGGTCATGCGCCGCTACGCCGAGGGTCTGTCCGGCGTGACCATGCGGCCCCAGACCTTCGTCAAGGGCCTGACCACTGTTCCCGGCGAAACTCCCATCGTCACCGGCGTGGTGCTGGAGGACGGGACCGAGCTGGCCGCCGACCTGGTCGTCGACGCCCAGGGCAAGGGTTCGCTGGCCTACGAGTGGCTGGAGGGCCTGGGGGTCAAGATCCCCGAGAGCGCCGAGACCTGCGGCGTCATCTACTTCACCCGCCACTACCGCCTGCGGCCCGGCTGCGAGGAGCCGCCGCGCGGCACGGGCTCCACCACCGGCGACCTGGGCTTCCTGAAGTTCGGCGTCTTCCCGGGCGACAACGGCTGCTTCTCCATCACGCTGTGCGTGCCCGAGGTCGAGGAGGAGATGCGCAAGGCCATCGTCGACCCCGAGGTGTTCGACGGCCTGTGCCGCCAGCTGCCCGGCCTGGTGCCCTGGATCGATCCCGAACGCGCCGAGCCCACCAGCCGCGTCTTCGGCATGGGCCAGCTTGAGAGCCGTTGGCGCGAGATGGCGCCCGAGGGCAAGCCCGCCGTCCTGGGTTTCTTCCCCGTCGGCGACGGCGTGGTGCGCACCAACCCGCTCTACGGCCGCGGCTGCTCCTTCGCCGCCGTCAGCGCCCACCTGCTGGCCGACGCCCTGGCCGCGACCAAGGATCCGGCCCAGCGCCTGATGACCTATCGCGCCGGCGTCGAGCGCGAGCTGCGCCCCTACTACGAGGTGATGCGCAAG
>JAIXTR010000354.1 GCA_027483845.1 Caulobacteraceae bacterium
CCTGCCAGCGACACGGAGCTTTCGAGCGGCGTTGGTGACATGGAACCGGACGGTGGGCAGCGAGATGGCGACAAGATCGCCGATCTCTGCGTCGGTTTTGCCGGCGGCGGCCCACTTCAGGCATTGAATCTCGCGCCGGGTGAGCCGGGGCGGGGCCTGGTCCGACCCGCCCAGGGCGTCCTCGTACGTGGCGACGAACTTCAGGGCCAGGATGTGCAGCTCCGCAGCGTGCTGTATGAACACGGACTGCACATCGAAGTCGCGATCGGCCGTCGCCCAGACGACCGCGCCGATCACGCCGCCGGGCAGGTAGGCTGGCGCGACAATCGCGGCGCCGACGCCGTAGGTGTCGATCGGCCCCTCGGCGGTGATCGCGTCCAGCGCCCGGCTCGGACGCCAAGTGCTGAACTGTCCTTCGGCGAACCGAAATGGCTCTGAGCAGGCGCGGGCGGCATGGATGAAGGCGGCGCGCAGGGCGAAGCCGTGATCCTCCCAGTACCGAAGCTTGGGATCCACCCACTGGAAGACCGTCTCAGCCAGCGGTCGCCCGTCGGATCCCATCGGCGGCGTGGTCGAGGAGATGTCGCTGGCGGCGGCGACGAACGGCAGGCCGATGCGCGCGCCGACCTCCACGATCTGGCGGGCCAGGGCCTCGGCGTTGGCATGCAAGGTCGAAGCGGCGACCATAGGCGTCGGCGCACCCCCCTATCACTTCTAATAGCTTGTTCGCTTGCGCGCCCACCTGCAAGGTCCGACGCTCGCACAGCGATAAGATGCGAAGATAAAGAACGCCCGTGTGGCGAGGGGAGAAATGATGAAGTTGCGTAAGTGGGCGCCGTCGGCTGCCGTGCTGTCGATGGTATGCGTGGCGGGCCAGGTTCAGGCCGCCGAGACCGAGCCGGCCGAGGTCGATGCGGTCATCGTCACCGCTCAAAAGCGTGAACAGAACCTCCAGGACGTTCCGATCGTCGTGAACGTGGTCTCGGGCCAGCAGCTTCAGGACGCGGGCGTCCGCGACGTGAAGGATCTGCAGGTTCTGACGCCCGGTCTCAGCGTCACCTCCTCCACCGGCAGCGCCCAGACGTCGATTCGCATCCGCGGCGTCGGCACGATCGGCGACAACCCGGGCCTTGAGTCGTCCGTCGGCACCGTTGTCGATGGCGTCTATCGCGCCCGCAGCGGCGTCGCGTTCGGTGACCTCGGCGAACTCGAGCGCATCGAAGTACTGAAGGGCCCGCAGGGCACGGTGTTCGGCAAGAACACCTCGGCCGGGGTCATCAACGTCATCACCAAGGCGCCTGAGTTCCAGTTCGGCGGCAACGCGGAGCTCACCTACGGCAATCACGACGCGCGCGGCGCGGCGGCCAGCGTCACTGGGCCCCTGGGCGAGACCCTGGCGGGTCGTCTCTTCGCTGCCATCCGCAAGCGGGACGGGTTCAACGACGTGCGCAACGGCGCGGGTCCGAGCACCCAGAGCAAGAATGACGACCAGGACGTCGTGACGATCCGCGGCCAGCTCCTCTGGCTGCCGACGGAAAGCCTGACCCTGCGGGGGATGGTCGATTACACGAAGCGCGACGAACACTGCTGCCTGACCGCGACCACCCTGGTGGGCCCGACCGGGGCCCTGATCGACGCGGTTGCGGCCGACGAGGGGACCTTGCGGCCGGCCGACCCGTTCCGTCGCCTGGTCTACGCCAACCGCGAGTCCAACCAGGAACTGACGGATAAAGGCGTTTCGCTGCAGGCGGACTGGGAGATCAACGCCGACCTGACGCTGACCTCGATCACCGCTTGGCGCGACTGGGCCAATATCCAGGGCGCCGACATCGACTTCTCGTCGGCGGACATCTGGTATCGGCCGAGCGATGGTCGAACCTTCAACAAGTTCAAGACTTTCTCGCACGAAATGCGGCTGGCGGGCCGGTCGGGGCCGCTGGATTGGATGGTCGGCGGCTTCTATTCGGACGAACAGCTCGACAACAGCGCCTTCACGCCCTTCGGCGTCTCGTACGAGAGCTACTTCGGCCTGCTGCTGTCGGGCGGCGCCAACCCAGCGACGGTGTCAGCGCTGACGGGGCGGCCGTTCGGAACCAACTTCATCGCAGGTGAGGGGGCCTACGACCGCTTCGACCATTCGACCAAGGGCTTCGCGTTCTTCACGAACAACACCTGGCACGTGACCGATGCGCTCGAACTGACGGTGGGGCTTCGCTACACCGACGAGACCAAGAAGGTCTTCAGCCAGTACCGCAACACCGCGCCGGGCCTGGCTTGTGCAGCGGCCATCGCGCGGCCGATTCCCGCCGCCGCTCGCGCGGCGATCTGCGCCCCTGGTGCAGATCCGGCATTCGACAACATCGACACGCGTCAGAAGCGCAGCGAGGACCGGTTCGGCGGCACGGCGAAGGCGTCCTATCGCTTCACGCCCCAATTCATGGCCTACGTTTCCTATGCCAACAGCCACAAGGCGGGCGGCTTCAACCTCGACCGGGCGCGGGTGACCGCTGGCGTCATCAACCCCGACACCAGCTTCGCCGCCGAGACGGTCGAGAGCTATGAGGCGGGCTTCAAGAGCAACCTGTTCGAGAACCGGCTGGTCCTGAACGCCGCGGCCTTCGACCAGACGTTCGAGAACTTCCAGCTGAACACCTTCACCGGCATCAGCTTCGTGGTGGCGTCGATCCCCAATGTGACCTCCAAGGGCGTCGACATGGATCTGGTGTGGCGGACGCCTGTCCCCGGCCTCACCGCGACGGGCGGCGTGACCTATGCGGTCACCCAGTTCGGCAACTTCACGCCGACGGCTGGGGTTGGCCCGCGTCTGCCGGGGTCGCGCCTGTCGTATGCGCCGCTTTGGTCGGCGTCATGGTCGGCGGCCTATGTGCGCGATCTGGGCGCGGACCTGCGCCTGCGGGCCAGCCTGTCGGGCCGCTACACCTCGCCGTACAACACCGGCTCCAACCTCGATCCCCTGAAGAACCAGAAGGAGCTCACGCTCTGGAACGGTCGCGTCGGCGTGGGTTCGGCGGACGAGCGGTGGACGGTTGAGCTGTTCGCCCAGAACCTGACGAACGAGGACTACTATCAGGTGGTCGTCGATCAGCCGCTGCAGTCGGGCACCTACGCCGCGTTCCTCGGTGCGCCGCGCACATGGGGTGTCACGCTCCGGTCCAAATTCTAGGGGAGCGTTCGTTCATGGATCTGGAGCTCACCGCCGCCGATCTGTCGTTCCGAGACGAGGTTCGCGCCTTCATCGCGGCCAATCTCACGCCGGAGCTTCGGCGCGCCGGTGAGCGCCTGACCAGCGTCTTCTGTGAGCCGCGGTACAGCTTGCCGTGGCAGAAGATCCTCCATGCCAAGGGCTGGGCGGCGCCCGCCTGGCCCAAGGCCTTTGGCGGACCGGGCTGGAGCGAGGTCCAGCGCGCGATCTTCGCGGCGGAGTGCGCGCGGGCCGGAACGCCCACGCTGTCGCCCATGGGTCTGAAGATGGTCGGGCCCGTCATCATGGGCTACGGCACGCCCGAGCAGAAGGCGTATTACCTGCCGCGGATCCTCTCCGGCGAGGACTACTGGTGCCAGGGCTATTCCGAGCCGGGGTCCGGCTCCGACCTCGCGTCGCTGCAGCTGCGGGCCGTAAGTGACGGAGATCACTACGTTCTTGACGGGTCCAAGATCTGGACGACCCACGCCCACTTCGCCAACAAGATGTTCTGCCTGGTCCGCACCTCGACCGAGGGCAAGGCGCAGCAGGGGATCACCTTCCTGTTGCTGGACATGGCCACACCCGGGATCTCGGTGAAGCCGATCATCACCCTGGCCGGCGAGCATGAGGTGAACCAGGTGTTCTTCGACGGCGTCCGCGTGCCCAAGTCGGGGCGTGTCGGCGAGGAGAACCAGGGCTGGACGGTCGCGAAGTACCTGCTGGAGTTCGAACGCGGCGGCGGGTCCGCGCCGGGCTTGAACGTCGGTCTCGAGCGCGCCCAGGGCATCGCCGTGGCGAGCCAGGGGGACGACGCCGCCCATCGCCGCCGCCTGATCGAGGCGGAGATTTCGGTGACGGCGATCGACATGACCGAGCGGATGATCCTGGCCGCCCTGGCCGGTGGCAAGAACCCCGGGCCGGCGTCGTCGATGCTCAAGATCAACGGCACCGAGGCCATGCAGCGGATCGACGAGATCTCCGTGGCGGCGCTCGGGATCTACGCGGCGGTCGATCAGCCGGCGGCGCGCGAAGCGGGGTCTAATGTCGAGGCGATCGGTCCGGAAGAGGGACTGGTTGCCGTGCCGCGCTATCTGAACAATCGGGCCGCCTCGATCTATGGCGGCTCCAATGAGATCCAAAGGGACATCATCGCCCGGCTCGTGCTGGGACTGTGAGGGAGGAAGCCGAATGTCGACGTTCTTGAACCTGCGCCGTCCGCCGTATCGGACCTATTCCATCACCCAGCTGTGCCGCGAATTCGGGGCCACGCCCCGTGCGCTGCGGTTCTACGAGGAGCAGGGCCTGCTTTCGCCAGGTCGGCGGGACACCAGCCGGGTCTATTCCTACAAGGATCGCGCCCGCCTTCAGCTGATCCTGCAGGGGCGTCGCGTCGGGCTCTCGATCGCCGAGATCCGCGACATCCTGGATACCTACGACGAGGAAGGTTCGGCGGCCCAGGACGCCGAGGCGCTGCGCATCCACCATCGCCGGGTCGAACAGCTGGAACAGCAACGCCAGCATGTGGACGAAGCGATCGCCGCCCTCAAGGAAGCTCAGGACCGACTGACAGCGAAGTATCCGAGCATCGCGACCGAATTGGACTCGTAGTCGCGGAGCTGCCCGTCAGTCGTTGGACCACGACTGGAACGACCGATCGATGACCGTGGTGGAGGCGGGCAGGGGCGTTCGGATGGTGAACGCCGCGCCGTGGTCGCCGGTCACGGTGAGCGTGCCCTTCAGGTCGCGGACAATGGCGGCGACGATGGACATGCCCAGGCCGCTCTTGCCGCGGCTGCCGGCGACGCCGTCGACGAGGCCCTTGCCCTGGTCCGCCACCGTCAGCACCAGGTCGCGCCCGTCCCGGCGACTGGTCACGACCAGGCGACCTCCGGACTTGCCGTCGTAGGCGTGCTTCGCCGCGTTGATGGCGAACTCATTGATCGCGATGCCGAGCTGTTGGGCCATGTCGCCCGGCACGCGGGTGAGATCGGCCTGGATCAGGCAATTCAAACCGGTCGTGGCCGAAATGGCCTGACAAAGACCGGCCAGGAAGGGACTGAGCTCGACCGACGGCTGGTCAGCGTGATCGTAGAGGTAGCGGTGCAGTTCCCCCACCGCGACCAGTCGCGCGCGACTGGCTTCCAGCGCGGCCGTGGCCACGGGGTCACGCGAGCGGAGCTGCTCGAACACCAGCATGTCAGCCGCCAGCTGCAGGCTGTTGGCGACGCGGTGGTTCAGCTCCTGGATTTGGCGTTCCTGGCTCGCCAGTTGCGCGCGGGCGCTGGAAAGTTCGCGCGCCAGTCCGCTGTCATGTGTTCCGGCAGTTACAAACATCGTGTCGACCCAAAAAAGATAAGGTAGAGCTTGTTCCTGCTTGGGACGTCGCGTTTTGCGCCGCGCAGCTGATCAACAACTGATGCGGTCGTCTGTTCCACAGAATGAAATTGGAATCAGGCAAAAGAACGGCGACGCCTGATCTCGGATCAATCAGGCGTCGCCGCATTTAGATTTCGTTAAGTATTGCGCACCGATTGACGCGCCAGCCTGTTCGTTTAGGCCAGCATGCGGATCTTAGGTTCACGATCCCACTGGCGGGTCGCGGCGACCGCAAGGAAGTCGTTGTCGGACGCCGTGACGTCGACGATCCCGGCGTCCGCCTGGACATTGGCCTTATCCAACAGGGGCTGCGCCGACGGCGTATGCGCGATCGCCTTCAGATGGACGAAGGCGTTCGACACGAAATCCACCGCGGCGCTTTCGGCCAGCAGTTCGGCGCAGCCCTCTTCGGACAGCACCAGCGCTACCGCGTCGAACAGGACCGAAGGCGTGCCGGCCAACTGGCCGTCCGGAACCAGGGTCTGGCCGCCTTTCAGCTTCACGCCGCCGATCTTGGGCGCAACGATCTTCACGCTGGCGCCCGCAGCCATGGCGGACGCCTTCAGCGTCTCCACGACCGCACCATCCGCGCCGTCCGTCACCAGGATGCCGACCGCCCGGCCGTCCAGCGTTTCGGGGTACTTGCCCAGAATCCGCAGCGCGGGCGAGGGGTTCATATCGAGCGTCGGGGCCGCCGCCGGGTTGGCCTTGGGCAGGGGCATGTTCAGGCCGGCGGCGACGCGCGCCGCCAGGTCGGTATCGACGTTCTGCAGGTTGCCGAGCACGCGCGTGCGCACATGCTCGAAGCTGCATTTGGAAAGCTCGAACACCAGGGCGCTGGCTAGGTGCGCCTGCTCGACATCGGTCTGCGAACGATAGAACAGCCGCGCGTGGCTATAGTGGTCGGCAAAGGTCTCGGCGCGCAGGCGCACCTTCGTGCCTTCCATCGGCACGGCGGCGGTGCGGAAGCCGCCCTTGGGGTCCTCGCGCGGGCCGCCATCCTCGCCCGCGTCGGCCAAGCTGTTGGGTTCGTAGTTCGCGCGGCCCTTGAACACCTGGGTCTGCATGTGGCCGTCGCGCTGCAGGTTCTGGAACGGGCAGCCCTTGGGCTGATTAATCGGCAACTGGTGGAAGTTGACCGTGCCCAGGCGCGACAGCTGGGTGTCCTGATAGGAGAACAGCCGGCCCTGCAGCAGCGGATCTTCGGACACGTCGATGCCGGGGGGCATGTTGGTCGGCAGGAACGCCGCCTGCTCGGTTTCGGCGAAGAAGTTGTCCGGGTTGCGGTCCAGCACCATGCGGCCGACCACCTGGATGGGGACGAGTTCCTCCGGGATCACCTTGGTGGCGTCGAGGATGTCGAAGGGCAGGGCGTCGGCTTCGGCCTGGCTCAGCAGCTGCACGCCGAACTCCCACTCCGGGAAGGCGCCGCTATCGATGGCTTCGAACAGGTCGCGGCGGTGGTAGTCCGGGTCCGCGCCGGCGATCTTCACGGCTTCGTCCCAGCAGGTCGACTGCGTTCCCAGCTTGGGCCGCCAGTGGAACTTCACGAAGGTCGCTTCGTCGTTGTCGTTCAGCAGCCGGAAGGTGTTGACCCCGAACCCTTCCATCATTCGCAGCGAGCGCGGGATGGTGCGGTCCGACATCGCCCACATGATCATGTGGGTGCTCTCGGGCATCAGGCCGATGAAGTCCCAGAAGGTGTCGTGCGCGCTGGCCGCCTGGGGATAGCCGCGGTCGGCCTCCATCTTCACGGCGTGGATCAGGTCGGGGAACTTGATGGCGTCCTGGATGAAGAAGACCGGGATGTTGTTGCCGACGAGGTCCCAGTTTCCCTCCTTGGTGTAGAGTTTGACGGCGAAGCCGCGGACGTCGCGCGGCGTATCAACCGAGCCCGCGCCCCCCGCCACGGTGGAGAAGCGAGTGAAGACCTCGGTGCGCTCGCCGACCTCGGTGAGGATCTTGGCGCGGGTGTACTTGGCGAGGGACTTGGTCAGCTCGAAATAGCCGTGGGCCGCCGAGCCACGGGCGTGGACGATCCGCTCCGGGATCCGCTCGTGGTCGAAGTGCTGGATCTTCTCCCGCAGGACGAAGTCCTCAAGCAGCGACGGCCCGCGGGCGCCGGCCTTGAGCGAGTTCTGATTGTCGCTGACGGGGACCCCATGGTTGGTGGTCAGCCGGGTGTCCGGCGTCGATGCGGTCTGATGGGTCTCGCCGCCATTGCCGGTGGCAGTGGCCGAAGCGCGCGGGGGCGCGCCCTTGGAATTGGGCATGGGTGGTTTGTCCCTGGGTTCGGAATTGCGATGATTGCTGTCATCGCTAACGCCTCACCCGGGAGATCGTCGCAGCCCGGTGTCCGAGTTTCTGCGCCCGGCCTCTAGACGCAGACCACGCCGGCCCGCGCATCGGTGTAGGCGCCGTCCCGATAGGCGACCTGCCCGTTGACCAGGACCG
>JAIXTR010000507.1 GCA_027483845.1 Caulobacteraceae bacterium
CCGAACTTGCTGCGCAGGTTGTCGGAGAAGGAGCCGATCAGCGGGTCCATGACCGCGTCCAGGCACATGCTGATGGCGAGGGCGACGCCAACCATACTGCCCGAGAGGCCGAGCACGGCGGTGTAGTAGAAGAAGACGAAGCCGGCGACGATCAGGTAGCCGGACTCGATCGACTGGCCGAAAGCGTACAGCAGCTTGACGTGGAAGGGCGGCTTGAGCTCGCCCTCGGCCGCAGCGGGCGCGGGCCCGCTCAGTACGTCGACTGCCGCCACCGTGTCACTCCCGCCGATCTTATCGTTGGAAAAGACGGTATCCCTCTGCCGCGTGGTGGCAACGGTGACTTAGGGTCACGACCGTCTATTCGGCGGTGGCCCTGCGACGGCGCAGGTCGGCGGTGATCGCCTCGTGCCGCGCCCGGGTGATGGCGTAGGGGGCGAAGACCAGAGCGCCCACGCCGGCGAGAACGGCCGGGACCCAGCCCCAGGCCAGCGCCAGGTGCGACAGCACCTCCGGCGGGGCGACGGCGCCGACCTGGCGTCCCATCTCGCGGGGGAAATGCAGCAGGTCGAGCGCGAAGCCGCCCAGCATCAGGCCCATGCCCCCGGCCGCCTTCCCGGCGAAACCCAGGCCTGAGAAGAACAGGCCCTCGCGACGGGTGGCGTGGATGTGCTCGTGCTCCTCGGCGGCGTCGGCCATCATCGAGGGGAAGACGATGAAGATCAGCCCCGAGGCCAGGCCGAACACCAGGGACATGGCGCAGAGCCACGGCAGGGCCGCGGCGCCCGTGGGGGCGAACAGGCCGAGGCCGCGCAGACCCGGCAGGACGACCCAGCCCAGGGCGACCAGTCCGAAACCGATCGCGGCGACCGTCTTCTTCTCCATCCGCCGCAGCAGGGCCGGCGTCAGCGGGACGCCGGCGAGGATGCCCGCCAGATAGACGTAGGTGATCACCTGGATCGTCTCGGGCCGGAGCTTCCAGACGAAGACGTAGGTGTGATTGTTGAGCGCCTGGTGCACGCCGACGGCGCTGGCGAACAGCAGCATGGAGAGAAAGAGGATCAGGAAGGTGCGGTTGCCGAGCATCTCGGCCACCTCGCCGGCCAGGCGGCGGCCCATGGGTTCGGGGGCGGCGACAGGCTGCGGCAGGGCCACGGCATAGCGCCAGACGCCGGCGCAGCAGATCAGGCCGCCGACCAGCACGAGCACAGCAATGCTCCAGCCGAAGGCGGGGTAGTTCTCGGGCCGCTGCAGGCCGCCCTCGCCCGCGAAGAAGACGGAATAGGCCAGGGCGGTGATCAGGACGCTGACCAGGATCCCGGCCAGCAGTCGGTAGGAGACGATGCGCGAGCGCTCCACGTAGTCGTCCGACATCTCGCCGCCCAAGGCGAAGTAGGGGATGTTGTACATCGAGGCGAAGGCGCGCACGCCGCCCTTGGTCAGGGTCAGCCAGACGAACAGCAGCAGCGGCGTCAGGCCGTTGGGCGGCGCGAACAGCAGCCCCATGGTGACCATGGTGAGCGGAGCCGCCAGCAGCATCGCCGGAAGCCGCCGGCCGAAGCGGGAGCGCACGCTGTCGGACCACGAGCCGATCAGCGGATCGAGGGCCGCGTCGAGCGTCATGCTGATCGCCAGGGCGACCCCGACCATGCTGCCCGACATGCCGAGGACGGCCGTATAGTAGAAGAAGATGAAGGTGTTGATCGCCAGATAGCCGGACTCGACGAACTGGCCGATGCTGTAGAAGAACTTCACGCTGGCCGGCGGCTTGAGCCCACCCGCCGCCACGCCCTGCGTCTCCGCCGGCGCGCCTAGACCGTCCACGACCGCCATCTGGTTCCTCCCAAAGCGGTTCTTGTTGAATAGCAGGCTAAGCGTCTCAACGGCGCTGGCAACAATGACGCCACGTCACGAGGTCAGGGCGTTCGCGCGGACTCTCCGCTGCGCAGCGCCGCGGCCACCTCGGCATGCCGGCGATGCGAGATGGCGTAGGCGGTCAGGATGGCCATCGAGGCCAGCACCATCAGGGCGCCGAAGGGGCCCCAGGCGAAGATGATCTTGTCCTGCAGGACCGGCGACAGCACAAGATCGACCTGGCGGCCCGCATCTTTTGGGAAGCGGATGAGGTCCAGGGCAAAGCCGGAGACCAGGACGCCCAGGCCGGTCGCCGCCTTGAAGGCGAAGCCCAGGCCCGCGAAGTAGAGCCCCTCGCGACGGCGACCGAACAGATGCTCGTGCTCGTCGGCCGCGTCGGCCATCATCGAGGGATAGGCGATGGCGCAGAAGCCCGCGCCGATCCCCGCCACCGCCACCAGGGTGGCGACCCACGGCAGGGCCGGCGCGCCGGACAGGTCGACCAGGCCAGCGATCTTCGGAACGCCCAGCAGGATCCAGGCGCCGGCGACCAGGCCCATGCCGATCATCACCACCGTCTTCTTTTCCAACCGCCGCGCGACCAAGGGCGTCAGGGGCACGCCCACGAACAGGCCGCCCAGGAAGGAGAAGGTGATGGTCTGGATCATCGCCGGCTGGAACTTCCAGACGAAGACATAGGCGTGGCTGTTGAAGGCGCCGTTCACGCCCACGGCCGTGTAGCAAAGCGCCGCCGAGAAGAAGAGCGTGCGGAAGGAGGCGTTGCGGAAGATCTCCGCCACCTCGCCCGGCAGGCGTCGCAAGAGGTGCGTGCTCACCGGCGGCACGCCGGGCAGCCCGGCGGCATAGCGGGCGGCGCCCAGGGTCGAGATCAGGGTCGAGGCGACGATCAGCGCCGCCACCGTCCAGCCGAAGGCCGGATAGGCCTCGGGCCGCTGCAAGCCACCCTCGCCCTTGAAATAGAGCGAATAGGCCAGGCCGGTGACCACGCCGGTCGAGAGGATGCCGAAGACCGTGCGCCAGGCCACCACGCTGGAGCGCTCATGATAGTCGCTGGACATCTCGGCCCCCAGCGCGACGTACGGGACGTGGAACATCGACACGCCGGCGCGGACCAGGATCGCCCACGCGGCCAGCCAGGCGAACAACCCCAGCTCTGGCAGCCCGGCCGGCGGCATGAACAGCATGCCGACCGACAGGGCCATGAAGGGTCCGCCGACCACCATCAGCGGAATCCGCCGGCCGAACCGGGACGTCAGATTATCGGACCAGGACCCGAAGAAGGGGTCGACCACGGCGTCGGCGCAGAGCCCCAGGAAAAGGGCGGCGCCAACCAGGCTGCCCGAGAGACCCAGGACGGCGGTGTAGTAGAAGAAGACGAAGGCGATGGCGCCGATGAAGGCCGACTCCCCCATGTTGCCGAGCCCGTAGAAGAACTTCACCGGCAGGCTGGGCCGGTGCGACCCGGGTCTCGGCGGGGCCTTGGTCGGGGTCACGCAGCGGTCCCGGTCAGTCCGACGCGGCCGGCGGGGCCGAGGGCTTGCGCGCCTGCAGCACGATCCGGTACTCGGCGACGACGTTCAGCTGGTAGCGGGCCATCTCACGCAGGCGATCGGCCGCGAGTTCGCCGCTGTTGAACTGCCCGGCGAACGGCTCGTCCAGGATCATGGTCCGTTGCAACATGTGGAAATCGACGCCGGTGTAGAGCGCCAGAGGCGTGTTCGAGATCCCCTGCGCCGCCCATTGGGTGTTCAGATCGCGATTGAAGAGATCCAGGATCTCGGGCGTGATCGGCCGCACGTGCGTCGGGTCGTTGAGGAAGAAATCGTGCCGCGGGTGCGGCACATGGATGAGCACCTGCGTCCCGTCCCGGCAGATCCGGTACAGCTCCTTCATGATCGACAGGAAGACGCCGGAGTCGGCGCCCATGTGCTCGAGCGAGTGGATGAACCGGACCTCCTCGGCGCAGTTGTCCGGCCACGGCCAGGGGGTCTGTTCGAGGTTCCAGATCTCGTCCGCCGCGGACTCGGGCGCGGCGTC
>JAIXTR010000615.1 GCA_027483845.1 Caulobacteraceae bacterium
GACACATCTTCAGTGTCAGGGATCATCCCGGTCCAAACTGTCAGGAATCTAACCGGCTCATACCCCTGCGTCGCCCCTCTCCCTGCCCTCTCCCCACTCTTCCCCCGGCTCAAGGCCGGGGTCGGGGGGAGAGAAGATGGGCGTGACGGCCGCTGAGGGTCGAACCCGGTCATGAAGCGCAGCGCTCGAAGCAGACCTTGCCCCTACCCCACCACAATCCCCGCCGCCTCGCAGTACCGACGCACCGGCTCGAGTTCGCCCTCGTAGGACCGCCACCGGGCCATGGCGTCGCGATAGAGCGGGCGGCGGACCTGGGTGGCGCTGGGGGTCGAGACCGCCGCGGTGTTCTCGTGGAAGCGCAGGCAGGCGTCGTCCCAGGGCAGGTCGCAGTGGGCCAGCAGCCTGCGGGTCCAGCCCTCCTGGTCCTCGACCACCCCCTCGTAGCTGACCTCCAGCACCCGCCCCGGAAATTGCTTCGCCCAATAGGCCATCAGCCGGTCGAACAGGACGTAGTAGGCCGCCGCGTCCAGCAGGTCGTACGAGTAGTTGTAGTAGGAGAACTCGGTCGAGAAGAGGTTCTTGTAGTTGCTCCAGACGCTGTCCATCGGGTTGCGCCGCAGGCAGACGATGGACGCGTTCGGCAGGGCCCGGGCGATATGGCCCACGTACAGGAAATTCAGCGGCAGCTTGTCCACGAACCGCCCGCCGGCCCCATGGTGCGCGCTGGCCCGCGCCATGTACGCGGCGCCCACCTGCTTCGGCGACAGGCCGCCCGCGGCCGCCACCGTCTCGGGATCGATGACGAACGGGGTGTCCGACCGTCCCTCCAGCTTCACCGCCAGCGGCATCGCCTGCAGCTCGCCCGCCGACCGGACGTCCGGGTGCGAGGACAGGATGCGGTCGATCAGGGTCGTCCCCGTCCGCGGCAGGCCGACCACGAAGATCGGCGCCGCGTCGTCCAGGCCCGGCCCCTGAAAGTACGATGCGTCCGCGAAGCTGCGGTCAAGAGCCTCGAAGATCCGGCTGTCGAACGCCGGATCGTAGGCCAGCTCGGCCCGCCGCCGGCGGTTGGCGGCGTCGAGCTGGCCGAACGCCTCGGCGTGCCGGCCCAGCTCCTCCAGCTCCTTGGCCAGGGCGTAGCGGATCTGCAACGCGTCATCCGGTCCAGGCGACATCCCGAGCGCCGCCTCAAGCCGCGCCACATTGTTGGCCTCCGGCCGCGCCCGCCCGGCCGTCGACAGCGCCAGGTGCGCGCGCCCATGGGTCGGATCCCGCGCCAGGATCGCCTCGTAGTGCGTCCGCGCCTCGTTGAAGCGGCCCACGAACCCCAGCGTGCTCGCCAGGTTGAACTGCATATGCAGGTTCCCCGGCGCCTTGGCCGTCGCCGCTTCGAACAGCGGCAAGGCGGCGGCGTGGTCGCCCAGACGGGTGAAGACGCAGCCGATGGTGTCCAGGGTGGCCGGCTCGCCCGGCGACCGCGCCAGCGCCGCCTGCGCCGCCGCCCGCGCCGCCTCATCCTGCCGCGCGACCAGCAGCAGGCGCGCCCTCTGGGCCAGATAGTCCGGCTCGGGCGACAGCCGGATCGCCTCGTCCAGCGCCTGCAGCGCCAGGCCCGTCCGCCCGATCGCCTCCGCCGCCAGCCCGAAGAAGAAGTGCCCCGCCGCCGCCTCCGGCCGCGCCTTGATCATCGCCTGCGCCAGCCGCCCCACCTGCAGCAGGTCTCCGCCGTTCAACGCGGCCGTGGCGCTGGCGTGCAGAGTGGCGAAGTCAGGCGTCATCGGCTCTCCCGCCAGGTCAGAACTTGACCCGCAGCGAGGCCCGCACCTGCCGCGGCTCCACCGGGTGAAGGTGAATGTCGGGGACCCCCTGCGCCTCGCCCGCCAGGCGGGAGGCGTAGAAATAGGTGATGTCGGCGTCTTTGGAGTCGAGCAGATTGTAGACGTCCACCCCGAGCCGCAGCCGCCCGAGCGTATAGTAGGCGCCCAGGCTGACCAGCGTCGTCGGCTCCGAGAACACCGACCCATCCTCGATCAGCGGCGCCTTGCCCAGCTGGCGCACGCGCAGGCTGGCGCTCAGGGCGTCCGTCAGGCGCGCCGACACCCCCGCCGCGGCCACCACGGACACCGACTGCGGAATACGATCCTCGGCCCCGACGCCACGAAGCCGCGCCTGTGTGTAGGCGCCGGAGACGTCGAAGGTCACCCGGTCGTTCGCATGCCAGAAGGCCGACAGTTCGGCGCCAAAGCGTCGCGACGCGGCGTTGGGTTCGGTGCCGCCGGCGTCGCCCACGAAGACCAGCTCGGACCCGAGATCCAGCCAGAAGCCGACCAGCGACAGGTTGAGGTCGCCATGCTCGTAGCGCGCGCCCAGCTCCGCGCCCCGGGCGCGCGACAGCACGCCGACGCGCGCCGCCGGGTCGCCGGTCACCGGATCCACCCGGATGGTCGCCCCGCGCACGTCATTGGAATGGAAGCTCACGCCGTAGTTGGCATAGAGCTCCAGCGGCTCGGCCACCCGCCAGGCCAGGGCGATCTTGGGCGCCGCCAGCGCGTCGGACCCGTCGCCGCTGTTGGCCGCCACGCCGGCCTCGACATCATAGCCATAGGCGTCGGCCCGCAGGCCAACGATCGCCCGCAAGGTCGGCGTCAGCGCCAACTCGGCCTCGACGAAGCCGCCCAGGCTGTATTCGTCCACCGCGTCCTCGCGGACCGCCGTCGTCGCCCGGCCGCCCACGCTGCGATAGAGCCCGATCTCGCCGATGTCGTCGTAGCGGCCTTCGACCCCGGCGCGCAGCGTCGTCGGAACCCCGGCCACCGTGGTGCGCCAGGCCTTGCGGGCCGTCGCGCCATAGACCGTCCGGTGCTCGTCCTGCTGGAATTCATCGCCGTTGTCGGGGTCTTCCAGCTGGTAGGTGAAGTTCGACGTCAGCCGGAAGCGCGAGCGGATGACATAGGCGCTGGCGCTCACGTCGTCCGCCTCATAGCCCGCCGTCAGGGCCCAACGGCGGCTGCGGCCGCCCAGGTCCGGATCGATGTAGCCCGTCCGCGGGATCAGACCCGATTGGATCGCCCGCAAGGGGACCTGGTCGGTCGCGGTCCAGTCGGCGCGGTAGCCGCTCAGCGACACCCGCACCGTCCCCGCCCCGGCCGGCCGGGTGAACTTGGCCAACAGGTTCAGCTTCTTCAGGTCCTCGTCCAGCACCCAGGGGCCATTCGAAACCGTGCCCTCCAGGCCCAGCAGCACGTCGCCGCCGCCGGCCTCCAGGCCGCCCGCCACCAGCGCCCGCCCATACCCGAACGCGCCGCCCGTCACCTGGGCGAAGTCCGCCGGCGGCCGATCGTAGGTCCGCATGGCGATGGCGCCGGCCGCCGAGAAGTCGCCCGCCTCCACGGCGTACGGCCCCTTGCGGTATTCAATCCGCTCGACCAGTTCGGGGATGATGAAGTTCAGGTCGAGGTAGCCCTGGCCGTGGGCGTGGGTGCGCATATTGACCGGTGCGCCATCGACGCTGACCGCCAGATCCGTCCCGTGGTCCAGGTTGAAGCCGCGCAGGAAGTACTGGTTGGCCTTGCCGGTCCCTGAGTGTTGGGTGGCGATCAGGCCCGGCACGTTCTCGACCATCTCGCCCACCCGCATCAGCGGACGGTTCTGCAGGTCCTCGTAGCCCACGACCCCTTCGGAGCCGGAATGGGCGGTTCCGATCACGTCCAGCGCGCGGCCCCAGACGGTCAACGCCTCGACCTCGACCGGCGGGGCCT
The DNA here is from genome assembly GCA_027483845.1 of Caulobacteraceae bacterium. Lineage (GTDB taxonomy): Bacteria > Pseudomonadota > Alphaproteobacteria > Caulobacterales > Caulobacteraceae > Phenylobacterium. Next base: position 3,759 of record JAIXTR010000615.1, read on the forward strand.
CTTCCGCACGCGCTGACGCAGCGGCGCACGCCAGCACGCCGAGGGCGGGAACCATCAACAAACGCATACAAAACCTCAGCTCAGCCCCGGCGCGAATCCCACGACGCGCTCAAAGACCCAGAAACAGCCCACCACGCCCGCGCCGTAAAGCGCCGCCAAGCGCACCGGCTGCGCCAGGCGCACCCGAGCCGCGGCCCACATGACGCCGGTGACGAAGGCCACGAACACCAGCTGCCCGACTTCGACCCCCAGGTTGAAGAAGATCAGCCCCGGCACGCGCTCGGACTGCACCAGGCCCAGGTCCCCCAGCACGCTGGCGAAGCCCAGGCCGTGCAGCAGGCCAAACCCCGCCACCACCGCCATGTAGCGGACCCGCATCGCCCGGGTCTCCGCGACCGTCGGGTCCCGCATCAACGCCTCGCCGGCCATGAAGGCGATGGACAGCGCGATCACCGCCTCCACCGGCGGGACCGGGATCTTCACCACCTCGAAGAAGGCCAAAGCCAGTGACAGGGAGTGGCCGAGCGTGAAGGTGGTCACCAGCAGCAGCAGCGTCCTGTCGCGGGTCAGCAGGCACAGGCACAGCACGAAC
>JAIXTR010000499.1 GCA_027483845.1 Caulobacteraceae bacterium
CCACCTGGGCGGAGGTCGAGGCGTTTCTCGGTCGCTCCAAGACGGTTGTGATTCCGATCGGCTCGAACGAGCAGCATGGCCCAACCGGCCTCCTGGGCACCGACTGGCTCTGTCCCGAGATCATCGCCCATGAGGCGGAGAAGGACGGCGACATCATCGTCGCGCCGACCTTCAATATCGGCATGGCCCAGCATCACCTGGACTTTCCGGGGACCATCGCGCTGCGGCCCTCGACCTTCATGCTGGCGATCGGCGACTGGTGCCGCAGCCTGAGCCACGCGGGCTTCGAGAAGCTCTACTTCTTGAACGGACACGGCGGGAACGTCGCCACCATCGAGGCCGCGTTCTCGGAGCTGTACGCCGAGGCCAGCTACGCCGGCCGCAAGCGCGGCTTCGCGTGCAAGCTGAAGAACTGGTGGGACCTGGCCGGCGTCACGGCCCTGGCCAACCGCCAGTTCCCGGTCGGGCACGGCAGCCACGCCACGCCGTCCGAGATCGCCGTCACCCAGTGGGCCTATCCCGAGAGCATCAAGACGGCGAACTATGCGCCGCAGATCGCGCCGACCGGCCCGATCCGGGAGGCCACGGATTTCCGCAGCCGCTTCGCCGATGGCCGCATGGGCTCTGATCCGGGCCTCGCCACGCCGGAAAAGGGCGGTGAGCTGGTCAAGACCGCCGCCGCCGCTCTGCTGCAGGACGTGGCCGCGTTCGACGCGGAAACGGCGCCGGGCTGACGCGAATGGCGCCAGGAAATCCGCGAACCTCCTGCGCCTGTTAACGAAGTCGCCTATATGCCTAGGCCGCCATGGTCACCCGCCTCAAACCGACCCGCCTGGAATATGTCGTCGACGGCGTGCGCCTTCGCGCGCAGCTGTCGACCGCCGCGCTTGAGAACCTGGGCGACGCGGCCGCGCAGCGGAAGGCCGCGCTCGACGTCCTGAAGGCGGCCCTGTTCCGCGGGCGGATGATCGCCAAGGAGCGGCTGGAGAACGGCGCGGGCGGCATCGAGACCGCGCGCCTCCTGTCCGGCGTCACCGACGAGGTGATCACCGCGCTCTGGGACTTCACCACCGTCCACGTCTTCCGGGCGCGCAACCCGACGGAGGGCGAGCGTCTGGCCCTGATGGCGGTCGGCGGCTACGGCCGAGGCACGCTGGCGCCGTACTCCGACATCGATCTGCTGTTCGTCCGGCCCTACAAGCAGACGGCCCACACCGAGAGCGTGATCGAATTCATGCTCTACGCCCTCTGGGACCTGGGCTTCAAAGTCGGCCACGCGTCGCGCACCGTCGAGGAGTGCATCAAGCTCTCCCGCGAGGATTTCACGATCCGGACGTCGATCCTGGAAGCCCGACGCCTGATCGGCGACGAACAACTGGCCGCCGACCTGATCCGCCGCTTCCAGAACGATGTGGTCAAGGGTACCGGCGCGGAGTTCGTCGCCGCCAAGCTCAAGGAGCGCGACGAACGTCACGCCCGTGCGGGCGCCAGCCGCTACATGGTCGAACCGAACATCAAGGAGGGGAAGGGCGGGCTCCGCGACCTGAACACCCTGTTCTGGATCGCCCAGTACCTGCATCCCGGCCAGTCGATCGAGAAGGTGCTGCAGCTGGAGATGTTCGCGCGCCGCGAGGTCCGCGCTTTCATCCAGGCCACCGATTTCCTCTGGGCCGTTCGCGCGCACCTGCACTTCACCACGGGCCGACCGGAAGAGCGCCTGACCTTCGACCTGCAGCCTGAGATCGCCCGCCGGATGGGCTACGGCGACCGCGGCGACGCGCCGGCGGTGGAGCGGTTCATGCGCCGCTACTTCCTGATCGCCAAGGACGTGGGCGCCCTGACCCGCGTGTTCGCCGCCAAGCTGGAAGCCGACCAGGTAAAGATGGCGCCCAAGGGCATCAGCCGCTTCATCCCGGGCCGCAGCGTGAAGCGCAAGCCGCTGGCCGAGCCTGGCTTCCACGAGGTGGGCGGGCGTCTGGACGTCGACCCCGACATCTTCGAGCACGACCCGATCAACCTGCTGCGGCTGTTCCGGATCGCCGATCAGCGGAACCTCGACCTGCACCCCGACGCGTTCACGACAGCCTCGCGATCCATTCAGCTGATCACCTCGGCCGTCCGCCGCGACCGCCACGCGGCCAAGGTGTTCCTGGATATCCTGGCGCGGGGGCGCGATCCGCGGACGACCCTGACGCTGATGACCGAAGCCGGGGTCCTGGGCCGCTATCTGCCGGAGTATGGGCGGATCGTCGCCCAGATGCAGTTCAACATGTACCACTCGTACACCGTGGACGAGCACACCCTGCGCGCGGTCGGCGTGATCGCCGACATCGCGGCGGGCCGGCTGCAGGACGACCACCCCCTGGCTACCCAGGTGATGCCGCTGATCGTCGACCGCGAGGCCCTGTTCCTGGCGATGCTGCTGCACGACACCGGCAAGGGCGGGGCTGGGGGCCAGGAGGTCGCTGGCGCCCGCGCCGCCCGCCAGGCCTGCGAGCGCCTTGGCCTGGAGCGCTCGAAGATCGAGCTGGTGGCCTGGCTGGTCGAGCATCACCTCGTGATGAGCGACTACGCCCAGAAGCGCGACGTCTCCGACCCGCGCACCGTCTCCGACTTCGCGCAGATCGTGCAGACGCCCGAGCGCCTGCGCCTGCTGCTGGTGCTGACCGTCGCCGACATCCGCGCCGTGGGGCCGGGGGTCTGGAACGGCTGGAAGGGCCAGCTGATGCGCGAGCTCTACAACGCCACCGAGGCCGTCTTCCGCGGCGGTCGCGGCTCCGACGCCGCCGCCGCCCTGCGCCGATACCAGGAGAACGCCGCCTACGACGCCCGCGTCCGGCTGGCCAAGGTCCAGCCCGGGGCGGAGGCCTGGGGCGACGCCATGGAGGACGCCTACTTCACCGCCTTCACCGACGAGGAGGTGCAACTTCACGCGCGGCTGGCCAAGGCGGCGGCGGACGGCGCTGGCGGCGCGGCGGAATGCCGGATCCGCGCCGACCTCAATGCGTCGGAAGTCGTGGTCGCCGCCACCGACCGGCCCCGGCTGTTCGTCGACGTGGCCGAGGCGATCACGGCGGCCGGCGCCAACATCGTGGGCGCCCGGGTCTTCACCTCCAAGAAGGGCCAGGCGCTGGACGTCTTCTATGTGCAGGACGTGACGGGCCAGCCCTTCGGTGAGACCGACGGCCGCGTCCTGACCCGATTGGCGGAGAGTCTGGCCGGCGCCGCGCGGGGCGAGCCCCTTGGCCGCGAGCCCCGCCGACAGGACCTGGGCCGCGCTGCGGCCTTCGCAATCACCACGGCGGTGATGCTGGACAACGACGCCTCCGAGACTTCGACGGTGGTGGAGGCCTCGGGCCGCGACCGGCCCGGCCTGCTGGCGGCCCTGGCTCGAACCCTGTCCGACGCCGGCCTGGAAATCATCTCCGCCCACATCGACGGCTATGGCGAGCGCGCGGTCGACGCCTTCTACGTCGTCGACGAAGACGGCCAGAAGGTCACCGATGCGCGGAAGGGCAACGCACTGAAGGCGGCCCTGCTTTCCGCGCTGAACGACAGCGAGGCCGAGGCTGGTCAAGGCCGGCGCGGGAACCTCTCCCGAGCGCGCGCCAGCGTCGCACGCTGACGATTCGGCTTGCGTTTCTGCGCGATGAGGCGTCCAAGAACCGCCGTTTCGCGCGTGAAGCGCGACTAAGGACTTCCCATGCCATTCCCGCCCACCCATCCGGCGCTTGCCAAGGCGCTCGGCGCCCAAGGCTATCTTGAGCCGACCCCCGTCCAGGAGGCCGTGCTGGCCGCCGAGCCGAACCGCGACCTGCTGGTCTCGGCCCAGACCGGCTCCGGCAAGACCGTCGCCTTCGGCCTCGCCGCCGCGACCCCGCTGCTGGGGGACGCCGAGCGGTTCGAGCGCGCCCAGGCGCCGCTGTTCCTGGCCATTGCCCCCACCCGTGAACTGGCCATGCAGGTCAGCCGCGAACTGACCTGGCTCTACGCCGCCGCCGGCGCGCGGGTCGTCACCTGCGTCGGCGGCATGGACGCGCGGCAGGAGCAGCGCGCGCTGGCCGCGGGCGCGCACATCGTCGTCGGCACCCCCGGTCGTCTGCGCGACCACATCGAGCGCAACAACCTGGACCTCACGGCCCTCAAGGTCGTGGTGCTGGATGAAGCCGACGAGATGCTGGACATGGGCTTCCGCGAGGACCTCGAGGAAATCCTCGACTCCACGCCGGCCGGCCGCCGCACCTTCCTGTTCTCGGCCACCATCGCCAAGGACATCGCCGCCCTGGCCAAGCGCTACCAGAAGGATGCGGTCCGGATCGACACGATCCGTCGCGACGAGGCCCACGGCGACATCGAATATCGCGCGGTCCGCGTGGCGCCGAACGAGATCGAGAACGCGGTGGTGAACCTGCTGCGCTACTTCGAGAGCCCCGGCTCACTGATCTTCTGCGCGACCCGCGAGCGGGTCCGCCACCTGTACGGCAGCCTGCGGGAACGTGGTTTCGCCGTGGTCCAGCTGTCCGGCGAGCTGTCGCAGAAGGAGCGCTCGGACGCGCTGCAGTCGCTGCGCGACGGTCATGCCCGCGCCTGTATCGCCACCGACGTGGCCGCCCGTGGTCTCGACCTGCCCGAGCTTGGCCTGGTGATCCACGCCGACCTGCCGACCAACACCGCCGGCCTGCTCCACCGCAGCGGCCGGACGGGTCGGGCGGGGCGCAAGGGCGTCTCCGTGGTGATCGTGCCCTACACCAAGCGCCGGCCCGCCGAGCGCCTGTTCGCCACCGCGAACCTCGACGTGGAATGGTCCGGGCCGCCGCTGGCCGAAGAGATCCGCGCCAAGGATCAGGTGCGAATGCTGGAAGACCCGCTTCTCAACGAGGAGCCGTCGCCGGAGGAATTGGAACTGGCGGAACGCCTGTTGGCCGACCGTTCGCCGCAAACTGTCGCCGCGGCCCTCATCCGCCTGCATCGCTCGCGGCTGCCGGCGCCGGAGGACATGTTCGACGATGTCCGCGACCGCACGCCGGATACGCGTCCGCAGCGCGGCGAGCGTCCCGAGCGTGGGCCGCGACTGGAAACCGGTCCGCGCATCGAGCACGGCGCCGGGGGCGACGCCCACTGGTTCCGCCTGCCGGTCGGCCGCTCCAAGAACGCCGACCCCAAGTGGCTGGTCCCGCTGATCTGCCGCCTGGGCCATGTCACCAAGAAGGACATCGGCGTCATCCGGATCTTCGACCACGAGACCAAGTTCGAGATCAGCGGCGAGGCGCAGCCGCGCTTCCTCGAGGCGATCAAGTCGGCCTCCGACGCGGGCGAAATCCGGATCAACCCGGCCAGCGCGCCGGGCGCCGCGCCCCCGTCCCGCGCCGACCGCGGTCTGGGCCCGCGCCCGCCGGGCGGCCCAGGCGCTCCCCGGGGTCCGCGTCCCGGCGGTCCCCGCGCCGATGGCCCACGTCCGCCCTACAAGCCGGGCGGTCCGCGCAGCGATGGTCCCCCGCGCAAGGGTCCGCCCAAGGGCAAGCGCAAGCCGAACTAGGCGGGCTTCATCGCCTCCAGCACCCCGGCGATGGCGTCCGCCCCACGGGGGGCGGCGAAGTTGGCCTGGAACTGCTCGGTGCTGTTCTCGCGCGGGAAGTCCGCGTCCGGTACGGGCACGCCCAGAAAGTCACACAGCGGCGTCCAGCCGTCGCCGACCTCGAAGATGAGCAGACGGTCCGCAGGCACGCCCGCGACCACGGCCTCGGTGTGACGGCGGAAGAAGTCCGTCATGAACGCCCGGTCGTGCATGTCGCCGCCGTACCAGCCGACCAGCCGGTCGAAGAAGCGCCGCATCGGCGTGCCGTCCGGGGGCGGCGGCCGATCCGGACTGAAGATCGTCGCCTGGGTGGAGTCGAACCACCTGTCGGGGTCGCGGACCGTGTGGAGCACTTTGGCGTCCGGGTAGTGATCCATCAGCTCGCGCCAGAAACTGCAGCCCGGGTGATCCACCATCGCGCCGTAGCCGCCGAAGATCGCATCCCACTGCGGCTTGCCGTCCCAGGCGTCCAACCACAGCGGCACGGTTTCGGGGTGCATGAAGACCTCGACCATGTGGTGAGCCGGCCCGAAACCGAGGGCTTCCAGCGCCAGCTTGGTCGACAACGTGCCGGTACGGCCCAGACCCGATCCGATGACCTTCAACGCCATGACGCCCTCCCAAGCGCAGTTCTTAGAACCCTAACGAACCCCCGCGATCCTGCACCAAGATTCCACACGCCCCGGGGCGACCCTGCGGCTAGGTTGACGCGCCTCCCGACGCAGCGCTCCTAAGGCCCCGTGACCGACACCCCGCCCACCACGAAACCCCCAGCCCGGAGCGGCGGGCTGATCCGATCGTCCGCGATCTTCTCGGGCCTGACGTTGGTCAGCCGGTTCCTGGGCCTGGCCCGCGACCTTGTGATCACCGCCAAGCTGGGCGCCAGCCAGACCATCGCCGCCGATGCCTACTACACGGCGCTGACGTTCCCGAACCTGTTCCGCCGGATGTTCGCCGAGGGCGCCTTCGCGGCGGCCTTCGTCCCGGACTATTCCAAACGGCTGGTGGCGGAGGGGCAGGAGGCCGCCGACCGCTTCGCCGCCGACGCCCTGGCGACCATGGCGGCGGCGACGGTCGCCATCACCATCGTCTGCCAGCTGGCCATGCCGTGGATCATGACGGTCTACAGCTACGGCTTCCTGGAGGACCCGGCGAAGTTCAAGCTGGCGGTGATCCTGACCCAGATCACCATGCCCTACCTGCCGTGCATGGTGATCGCGGCCCTGTTCGCCGGCACGCTGCAGGCGCGGGGCCGGTTCATCATCTACGGCTTCTATCCGACGGTGCTGAACGTCGTGATGCTGGCGGTGGTGCTGCCGCAGCACGATCCGACCGAGGCCGCCTATGCGGCCTCTTGGGGGGTGTTGATCGCTGGGGTGAGCCAGGCGGCGCTCTGCTGGTGGGGCGCGCATCGCAGCGGGGCCCGGATCCACCCGCGCCACCTGAAGTTCACGCCCCAGATCCGCGCCCTGGTGCGCCGCATGGTGCCCGGCGTGATCGCGTCGAGCGCCACCCAGATCAACCTGTTCATCTCGGCGATGCTGGCCAGCCAGGTGGCCGGCATGCGCGTCTGGCTGAACGTCGCCGAACGCTTCTACCAGCTGCCGCTCAGCCTGGTCGGCGTGGCGATCGGCGTAGCCCTGCTCCCGCGCCTTTCGACGGCGCTGCAGATCGAGGACCGCGCGGACGCCCAGGCCGCCATGGATCAGGCGGTGGTCTTCGGCCTGGCCCTTAGCCTGCCGGCGGCGGCGGCCCTGATGGGCATGCCGTTCTACCTGACCGACGGGTTCTTCGCCCGCGGCGCCTTCACCAGCAGCGACGCGCTGGATTCGGCCAAGCTGCTGTTTCACTACGGCTGGGGCGTGCCGGCGTTCGTGCTGATCAAGATCCTCCAACCCGCCTTCTTCGCCCGCGGCGATACGAAAACGCCGATGGTCTATTCGCTGGTGTCGGTAGCGGTGAACATCGCCCTGGGCGTGGCGTTGTTCTTCACTCTGGGCTTCCAGGGGATCGCCTTCGCCACGGCGGCCGCCTCGTGGATCACCGTGCTGCAGATGCTGATCTACCTCCGCCGCAAGGCGATCTGGACGCCGTCGAACCGCGCGACCGGCAAGATCATCCGCGTCACCCTGGCCAGTATTGGTCTTGGCGCCGCCGTGGCGCTTGCCTCCCATTTCCGCAGCTTGCTGGAGACGCCGGTGGCCGGCCTCACCGGCGGCGGGGGCGCCAAGGAAGTCACGGTCATCCTCGTCTGCCTCGCCGGCGCGGCGCTCTATCCCTTGCTGCTGTTCGCTTTCGGCGGCGTCACGCCAGCGGAGGCCAAGGCGGCCTTCCGGCGCCGCAAGGGCGACGTGGCCGCGCCCGCGGCCGACTTGCCCTGAGCCACGCGGGGCGTTATCCGCTCCGCCATGGCTCTGAACCGCAACACTTGGCGATGGCGCTGATCCGCTGACCCGACCATTCGGGCCTTGCGCCCGCCTGCCTGTTCCCTAGAGAAGCCACCATCATGACCGACCAAGCTCCGACCCCGTACGCGGGCCCCGAACGTGTGCTGTCCGGCGTCCAGCCGACCGGCGACCTGCATCTCGGCAACTACCTGGGCGCCCTGGTGAAGTTCTCGCGCCTGCAGCACGAGATTCCGACGTTCATCTTCGTCGCCGACATGCACGCCATCACCGCCTGGCAGGAGCCGGCGAAGCTGAAGCAGCAGGTCCGCGAGATCGCGGCGGCCTACCTCGCCACCGGCCTGGACCCCAAGGTCGCCACCATCTTCGCCCAGTCGGCGGTGCCCGAGCACGCCGAGCTGGCCTGGGTGTTCAACTGCGTCGCCCGCTTGGGCTGGCTCGACCGGATGACCCAGTTCAAGGACAAGGCCGGCAAGCACAAGGAGCGCGAGAGCGTCGGGCTCTACACCTATCCGGTGCTCCAGGCGGCCGACATCCTGGCCTACAAGGCCACCAAGGTGCCGGTCGGCGACGACCAGAAGCAGCACCTGGAGCTGACCCGCGACATCGCCCAGAAGTTCAACAACGACTTCTCGGCGCCGGGCTTCTTCCCGCTGCCCGAGCCGCTGACCCAGGGCCCGGGCGCCCGGGTGATGAGCCTTCGGGACGGCACGGCCAAGATGAGCAAGTCCGATCCGTCGGACAATTCGCGCATCAACCTGACCGACGACGCCGACGCCATCGCGCAGAAGGTGCGCAAGGCCCGGACCGACGCCGACCCGCTGCCGGAAACCGTCGCGGGCCTGGAGGGGCGGGCCGAGGCCAAGAACCTCGTGGCGATCTACGCGGCGCTGTCGGGCAAGCCCGAGGCGGACGTCCTGACGGAGTACGCGGGCCAGGGGTTCGGCGCGTTCAAGCCCAGGCTCGCTGACCTCGCGGTCTCGGTGATGGGCCCCATCGGCGGCGAAATGCGCCGCCTGCTGGCCGACCCGGGCGAGATCGACCGGGTCCTGACCGACGGCGCCGTGCGCGCCCGCGAACTGGCCGCCCCGACGGTCGCCGAAGTCAAAAAGCTGGTCGGCTTCTGGGCAGGCTGACTTGCGGATGACGTTGCGCCGGGCCACGCTCGGATCATGAGCACCCGGCGCAAGTTCCTTGTGGTGGCCGACGACACGGCGGAGTTCCAGGTGGCGCTCCGCTTCGCCTGTCGTCGTGCGCGGTCCACCGGCGGCTATGTCGCCCTGCTGAAGGTGATCGAACCCGCGGTGTTCGAGCACTGGTCCGGCGTCCGCGAGGAGATCGCCCGCCAGCAGCGGCAGGAGGCCGAGGCCGCGCTGCAGGCCAGCGCCGAGTACGTGCAGTCCGAAACCGGCCTGCCGCCAGAGTTCCTGATCAAGGAGGGCGACAGCACCCGCGCCGCCCTGAAGCAGGTGCTGTCCGACGATCCGGACATCAAGATCATGGTCCTCGCGGCCGCCGTCGGCGGGCGGGGCCCCGGCCCCCTGGTCACGGCTATCGCCAAGGACGGCGTCAAATTCGGCAGCCGCAAGGTGCCGATCACCATCGTGCCAGGCGACCTCAGCGACGACGAGATCGCCGATCTGGCGTGAAAACTTGCGCTTCGCCCGCGCGGAGGCCACATCTCGCTGATGTTCATCCAGACCGAACCCACCCCGAACCCCGAGGTTCTGAAGTTCCTGCCCGGCAAGGCCGTGCTGGGTGAGGGCACTCGAGACTTCCGCAGTCCGGAAGAGGCGGCCGCCTCGCCACTGGCGGCCGAGCTGTTCGAGATCACGGGCGTGAACCGGGTGTTCTACGGCCCGGACTTCATCACGGTGGGCAAGCATGAAGCGGTGGACTGGCCGCTGCTGAAGGCGCCGATCCTGGCCGCCATCATGGACCACTTCACCTCGGGCCAGCCCCTGTTCGCCGATGCGGACGACAGCGACGCCGGGGGTCACGACGAGGGGGTCTACGAGGGCGAGACCGCTCAGATCGTCGCCGAGATCAAGGACCTGCTGGACACCCGGATTCGCCCGGCGGTGGCCCAGGACGGCGGCGATATCCTGTTCAACCGCTTCGACGTGGACACGGGCGTCGTCTGGCTGAACATGCGCGGCGCCTGCTCGGGCTGTCCGTCGTCATCGGCCACCCTGAAAGCCGGGGTCGAGAACATGCTCAAGCACTACGTCCCGGAAGTCACCGCCGTCGAACAGGCGCTTTGACCTCGAGCTCGAACCGGCTACCCGAGGTCCGATGATCGTCCTTGGGCTCGACACCTGCCTCAACGCCTGCGCGGTCGCTGTGATCGATGGCGAGCGCGTGCTCGCCCACATGCACGAGCCCATGATGCGCGGGCACCAGGAGCGGCTGGCGCCCATGGCCCAGGCGGTGATGGCCGAGGCCGGCCTTCCGTTCGCCCAGCTCAACCGGATCGGCGCCACCGTGGGCCCGGGGTCTTTTACCGGCCTCAGGGTCGGAGTCGCCTTCGCCAAGGGCCTTGGCTCGGCGCTGGGCGTGCCGGCGGTCGGCGTTGGATCGCTGGAAGCCCTGGCGGCGGCGTCGTCGGGCATGGTCGCCGCGGTCATCGATGCGCGCCGCGACCAGCTTTATCTGCAGGTGTTCGACGACGGCCACCCCCTGATGGCGCCCGACGTCCTGCCCCTCGGCACGGCGGCCGCGCGACTGGCCGAACTCACGATGGGGCGGACGCTGACGCTGGTCGGCCCGGGCGCGCATCTGCTGACCGAGTTCGCGCCGGGCGCTGCGGTCCTGGCGGCCGACGGCTGCGACGCGCGCGCCGTCGCGCGCCTTGCCGGGTCCAAGTCGCCGACCCCAATCCGTCCGCTGTACCTGCGCGCGCCGGACGCCAAGCTGCCGGGCGGGATCAGCCTGTGAAGCTTACGGCCGCCACGCCGGCCGACGCGCCCGCCATGGCCTCGGCTCACGCCCAGGCCTTCGACACCCCCTGGGACGAGGCGGACTTCGAGGATTTGCTCGATGGCATCGGCGTTTTTGGATTTGTCGTGCGCGACGAGGACCCGGCCGGCGTCCTCATCTGCCGCACCATCGCGGGCGAGGCCGAGATCCTCACCGTGGGCGTGGCGCCGTGGGCGCGCCGCCGCGGGATAGGACAGGCGCTGATGACGGCGGCCATCGGCATCGCGCGCGAAACAGGCGCCCAGGCGATGTTCCTGGAGGTGGATGTCGGCAACGCCGGCGCCGTCGCGCTGTACGAGCGTCTGGGTTTCGCGCGGGCAGGTCTTCGGCGTGACTACTACGACCGCGGCGCGCACGGACGTGCGGATGCGCTCGTCATGCGTCTCGACCTGACAGCCGGACGTGACTAGACCTATCCTTGCGTGAACTGAAGAGAGGCCCACGTGTCGGATCGCATCGAGAGACTTTGTCTCGA
>JAIXTR010000534.1 GCA_027483845.1 Caulobacteraceae bacterium
GGCCGAGAACGGATCGTTGACCTGGCGGTTGAGCCAGGCCTGCTGGCTGGGCGTGCGCTGCTTGGCGGTCTTGAGGCGCGCGGGCTTGCCGCGGCCGCCTTCCTGGCCGCCTGTCGGCAGCTTCACCATGCGCTTGCGGGGGGGTGCGTCGTCGGTCATGCGGCCGCCTTCGTACCACCTCGGCTGCGCCGGCGCTTGCGTCGTCGGCGCTGGCCCCGTTCGGCCATGAGGGACAGCAGGATGCCTTCGCGCAGGCCACGATCGGCGACCCGCACGCGACTGCAGGGCCATTCCTCCTGCACCGCCTGGAGGATCGCGGCGCCGGCCAGCACGAGGTCGGCGCGATCCGGGCCGATGCAGGGCTGGGCGGCGCGCTGGCTCGCGGTGAGGGCCAGAAGTCCATCCGCCGCCGCCTCGCAGTCGCCGCGGCTCATCCAGATGCCATCGACGCGGTTGCGGTCGTAGCGCGGCAACTTGAGGTGCATGCCCGCGAGGCTGGTGATGGCGCCCGACGTGCCGACCAGGTGGGCCCGATCCGCCGCGAACAGCGGACGCAGGGTGTCGGCGCGCTTGAAGGCGGCGATCTGGGTCTTCACGTGATCCACCATCTGCCGGAACCAGCCCTCGGTGGCGACGTCGCCTTCCGGGAACCGCTCGGCCAGGGTGACCACCCCGACCGGCACCGATAGCCAGGCGCGCACCGGCGGGGTCACGCCCGGCGTGCTGCCCTTGAGGTCAACCCAGGACAGCTCGGTCGAGCCGCCGCCGACATCGACGACCAGGGCCGCATCATGTCGGTTGTCCAGCAGATTGAGGCAGCCGGTGACCGACAGCCGCGCCTCTTCCTGGGGCGTGATGATCTGGAGTTTCACGCCGGTCTCGTCGGCGACGCGGTTCACGAAGGCCTGGCCGTTGTCGGCGATGCGGCAGGCCTGGGTGGCGATGGCGCGGAACTTGACGACGCGGCGGCGACGAACCTTCTCGCCGCTGACCTTGAGCGCCGCCATGGCCCGCTCCATGGCCTCGTCCGAGAGGCGTCCGCTGGCGCCCAGCCCCTCGCCCAGCCGCACGATCCGGGAATAGGCCTCGACCACCCGGAACCCGCCATTGTGGCTCGGGGTGGCGATCAGCAGGCGGCAGTTGTTGGTTCCGAGATCCAGCGCCGCATAGCAGGGCGGATCTCCAGCAGCCTTTTCCCGGCCGCGACTCGGCGGCCCGGGCGCACGCGGCGCCTCACTCATGGACATATGTCCGTCCTACGCAGGCGGCGCCGCCCCCGAGCGCGCCTCATTTCGCGGCGACCATAGCAAGCGGGGCGGGCGCCCGGAAGATGACGACGGTTGAATGACGACTTTCCGTCGCTACGTTCACCTTCCAGTCAGTTCAGGAGGGTTAGATTCGGTGTCATGAGCACGCGACTCGCCAAATTCACCATCGGCCAGGTCGTCCGCCACCGCGTCTATCCGTTCCGGGGCGTGATCTTCGACGTCGATCCCATCTTCTCGAACACCGAGGAGTACTGGCTGTCGATTCCGGAGCACATCCGGCCGCACAAGGACCAGCCGTTCTACCACCTGCTGGCCGAGAACGATGACAGCGCCTACGTGGCCTATGTCTCCGAGCAGAACCTCGAGATCGACCACACGGGCCAACCCGTTGGCCATCCGCAGGCGGCGTTGATCTTCGACGCCTTCAACGAGGGGCAATACAAGCTGCGCTCCGGCATCGGGCACTAGGCTCGCCCACGGCGGGCTGTCCCGTGGATAGATTTTTCGTCTGACACCGATTTCGGGGCGAACTCCGAACGGAACTTCCGCGGAAACGCGGCCATTCTCGCGCCATGAGCGCAGATGGCATAAGCCTTGATCCCCCACCCGGCGTCCGGGCGGATTGGACGATCGATCAGAACTGGCAGGCCTACAGTCCGGCCGAGCACGACGTCTGGATCACGCTGTACGAGCGCCAGACCGCGCTGCTTCCAGGGCGGGCCTGCGATCCGTTCCTCAAGGGCCTCGACGCCCTCGACCTGCACCGGGCCGGCATCCCCGACTTCCAGCGTATCAATGAGGAACTCTTCCGGCTGACCGGCTGGACCGTCGTCGCGGCGCCCGGTTTGGTGCCGGACGCGGTCTTCTTCGACCACCTGGCGAACCGTCGCTTCCCGGCGGGGCAGTTCATTCGACGGCCGGACCAGCTGGACTACCTGCAGGAACCCGACATCTTCCACGACGTCTTCGGCCATGTGCCGATGCTGACGGATCCCACCTTCGCCGACTACATGCAGGCCTATGGCCAGGGGGGATTGCGGGCGCTGAACCTGGGCCAGCTGCACAATCTGGCGCGGCTCTATTGGTACACGGTGGAGTTCGGGCTGTTGGAGACGCCCGCTGGCTTGCGGATCTACGGCGCGGGCATTGTCTCCAGCCGCGCCGAGTCTCTGTTCGCGCTCGACGATCCCTCGCCCAACCGCCTGGGGTTCGACCTGGAGCGAACGATGCGGACGCCCTACCGGATCGACGATTTTCAGCAGACCTATTTCGTCATCCCGTCGTTGCAGGCGCTGCTGGACGCCACCCTGTCGGACTTCGGGGCGATCTACGCCTACCTCGCGGGCCAGGCGGACCTGCCGATCGACGCGATCCTGCCGGAGGACAAGGTGTTCACCCGCGGGACCCAGGCCTAAGCGCGCCACGGCGGACGGACGGCAGTTGCCTAATAGTCCTTGCGCCAGCGCACCGCGATGCGGTTGCCCGCCCCCGTCGTACTGGAGCTCTGACCGCTGAGGCGCGAGAGGATCGAGAGGTTCTTGCGCACCCGCCATTCGACCTGGGCGGACGGCCCTTCGCGGCCGCCACCGGTCAGCTCCAGATAGACGTCGTCGGTCAGGTACTTGCCGCCGGAAACCGTGACGCCCGACGCGTCGCCGCCCCCGAACGCGAGCCGGTCGAGGCCTGCGAAGTTCCGCAGATTCCCGATGACGTCGAACCCACCGCCGCCGGCCAGCGCCGACAGGGTGGATGCCAGTTGCGCCGCCTCCACCGGGGAAAGCTGCGAGGCCGAGCGCTCGAACAGCACCTTGGCCAGCACCTCGTCGTTCGGGAGGCTGGGCGACGAGACCAGGGTGATCTCCGGCCGCGCGGCCGTTCCACGGATGCGTACGGTGACCGTGAGCGTGGGGTCCTCGCGTTCGGCGTCCAGCTGCAGGCGGATATTCTGCGGTCGCGTGGACAGATAGACCACCCCGCGGTCGTCGAACTCGAAGCGCTTTCCAGCAAAGTCATAGTCGCCGCGGACGACCCGCGCCGTTCCGGTGAGATCGGGCGAGGTGGTGGTGCCTCCGACGTGAGCGTCGAGGGACAGTTCGAGATCCAGGCCACGGCCGCGCAGGAAGATCCGACGCGGCGCGCGCAGCTTCACGTCCAGGCTCCAGCCGTCGCCCCGCTTGACGCTGGCTGGCAGCGCGGCCGGCAGATCGTCGGGACGGTTGATCTCGCGAACGTCCATCGCCACGACGCCGGACGGGATCGGCGGGTCGGCCGCCACGTCGGCGCGGTCGATGGTGAGGTCGCCGGTGAGCTTCCCCTTGCCGTCCGCACCGCGGTTGATCGTCGCCTGGCCGGTGGCCGAAGCGGTCGCGGTCTCGTTGTCGATCAGCCGGAACCCCTTCAGGTCGAGGCGGAAACTGGAGGCGCCGTCTCGCAGGAGACTGACCTGCCCCTGACCGCTCACCTGGCCGCCATGCCCATCGACGCCCTGCACCTGGGTGACGTTCACCGCATCCTCGGTGAAGGCGGCCTTCACCGTCACCTCGCGAAGGGACAGGCCCGTTCCCCCGTCGTCGAACCGCCCGCGCTCGACCGTCACCTGGCCCGATGCGCGGGGATCGGCCAGGGTGCCGGAGACCGTGCCTTCAGTGTGAACGAAGCCCGCCAGGGCGCGTTCGCCGCCGACCAGCAGCTCCCAAAGCGGCCGCACCTCGCCTTCCGCGAAGAAGCGGCCCCGCATGGGGCGCTGGCGGGCGACCGCCACGCGGAACGGCTTGGCGGAGGCCTCGGCGGGCAGGACGAAGTTGGCGTTGGCTTTCAGGCCTTGCGCATTGAGCGTGGCGACATCGAGCGTGATGGTCTGATCGGACAGGCGCGCCTTCAGCGTGCCGTCGATCCCCTGGTTGGCCGGCGCGCCCTTGCCGCGCGCGTCCGCAAGTTCGGCGTCCAGTGTCCCCACCAGGCGCGCGCCCTGCCCCTGCGCCACCAGGGTCGCGTCGATGCGGCCGTCCAGGTCAGGGTTGAGCAAGTTCAGGCCCATCCCCGCCACCTTGGCCCGCACATCGGCGTCATCGCCGCGCAGGGCGCCGTCAAGGTCGATCCGGCCGCCGTCCGAGCCCGCCAAACGCAGACGCGCACTCTGTTCGGGCCCGCCGAACCGGAAGGACGCCGTCTCGGTCGTATGCAGGTCGCGCTTGCCGAGCGTCCCCTTGCCATCGAAGGCCAGTTGGTAGCCGGGCTCCACGTCACTGAGCACGCCCCGGCCATCGAGGGTCCAGGCGCCTTGCCCGGATGCGCCCCTGGCGCTGGCGGTGAACGGCAGGCGCGCAAGCGGTCCCTCGGCGCTGAGCCGCGCGCTACGGACGGTGATCGCCGAGTTCACGGCGCGGACGCCTTCTGCCCGGAGATCGAGGTCCGCCTGGGGGCCGCCCGCTGCGTCGGTGATCTTCGCGGTCCCGGCGACTCGCCCGGCGTCGAGGAGCGCGCCACGGCCGATTTCCAGGGTCAGGTCAGCCGCGGACGGACTGCTTCGGCGCAGCGACAGTGAGCCCGCGGCCTTGACGCCACCGGCGTCGACGGCGAGCCCGGTCAGGTCGACGCCACCGCGCGGGAAGCGGAAGTCGGAGCGCGCCCTGGCGGGGCCATAGGAGCTGGCCGCCGTGAGCGCCACCGTGCCGGACGATCCGTCGGCGAGGCGCTGGAAGGTGATGGCGACCTTGGCGTCCTGCAGGGGCAGGCGGGGCAGATCCACCTGTTCCAGGTCGGCCAGCAGATCCAGGCGGGGCGCTGCGAGCGTGCCAGTGACACCCCCGGTCCCCTTCGCCCGACCGGTGATCTCGACGGGACCCGCGCGCACCGGCCCGGTCGCGTTCCAGTCCATCGTGAACCTGAGCCCGCCATCCGCCGCCATCACGCCCGCCGCATTGGCGTCCAGGGCTGCGCCATCGAGGCTGGCCTTGCTCACCGCGAGCCGGCCCGCCTGCCAGCTGGCGCGCGCCTGCACGCGCGGCTTGCCGCCCAGCAGCCGGTCCAGTTCGGCGAGCCCCATGGCGAAGCGATCGCCCTTGGCGTCGAGGGTGACGTTCCAGGGCGCGGTCGACCGGGCCTGGGAGGCCTCGAGCGTGATGTTGGCTGCGCCATTTCCTCCAAGCCGGGCCGCCTGCAGGTTCGAGATATCCGCCTTGCCCTTGACCGACACCGCGCCCAGCAGGCTGCGACCGCCACTGGCCTGCACGCGCAGGCCGCGCCCCGTGAGGTCGAGACGCCGCAGCATCAACTGACCGTTGGCGAGCCGCTGCGCGTCGAGCACGGCGACGGGCGCGCCGCCCAGCAGCGCGGCGGCGACGCCCTCACCCCGCCCGCCGGCGCCGGTGAGGGTCGTCTTCAGCGTCACGCCGCTCTTGTCGCGGCCCAGCTCCAGCGGTCCGGACACGCGGGTGAGGCCGTAGGCCCCGACCCCGAGATCGGCGACGTTGGCCGAGCCCGCGAAGCGCAAGGCCGTCGCGTCGCCGGATACGACGCCGACGACGCGAGACGCGCCAAGTTTCGGGCCCGCGCCGACGATGCCGGACAGCGAGGCCGTCTGCGCATCGACGCGAAGGCCGCGCGGCCCCAGCGTTCGTTTGCCGAGGTCACCCTCGCCCCAGGCGCGCACGGTGAGCGCGTCGGACCGTAGCCGCGCGTCCAGGGCGTAGGCGCCACCGGGCGCCTTGCGACCCGCGAGGCCGAAGACGACATCGCGGCCGAAGCGCTGGGCGTAGGGCGCGGTCAGGGTCGAGGCGGTGAGCAGCAGCCGTCCACCGGCCTGCCCGCCGGCCGGGGACCATGCTCCGCGCGCATAAAGTGGCGTCAGCGTCCCGGTGGTGGCGGTGGCGGCGAAGCGCCCCTGCGCGACCGCGCCGTCGGCCCGGACGGTCAATCTGAATGGCTGGTCCGGCGCCAGGCCCGCGGCGCCGGCCAGGGCCCCGCCCCGCGCCTCGATCGCGTCAGCCACCACCCGCATCGGTCCGGCGCGACCCAGGGCGAAATCCAGGTCGAGACGATCG
The DNA here is from genome assembly GCA_027483845.1 of Caulobacteraceae bacterium. Classification (GTDB taxonomy): domain Bacteria; phylum Pseudomonadota; class Alphaproteobacteria; order Caulobacterales; family Caulobacteraceae; genus Phenylobacterium. Next base: position 6,311 of record JAIXTR010000534.1, read on the forward strand.
CCGGGGTGAAGCACGCTGGCGGCGCTGACCTTGCCGCTCCGGCCGCCGGCGCGCTCGATATCCAGGTTGAGGCCCACATCATAGACCCCGCGCGTGCGGCTGAACGCCGGCTCCAGGATCAGGCGCGAGACCGCCCTGTCGATGTGGAACGACACGGGCAGCCCGCGAGCCTTGCCCTTGGGCGCCAAGGTTGGCCGGCGGATCACCCGGATGCTGCGCGCCTCGATCAGATCGGCGTCGAACCGGCGCCGGAGCAGCTCGGCGTAACGCCAGGAGACGTGGACATCGTTGGCCTCCAGCCATACGCCCCGCTCGTCGCGGATCGTCAGGCGCCGCACACGCGCGTCGCGCCAGATATCGCCAGACAGTCCCTCGATCTTGAGCCGGCCCAAACGGCCCAGTTTGAGGCCATCCGTGCGGGCCTCGATCATGACCTGGACCTGCGGGATCAGGACGCCGTAGCGGGTCAGGGCCAGGACGCCGGCCAGGAGCAGCAATAGCGCCAACGCCGCGACCGCGACGATCTTCGCCGGGCCGAAGCGTTTCCGGACGGCCGGGGTCTCTTCGGCCGGTGGCGTGGTGTCGACGGGCGAACTCAAAACGCCTGCCCGATGCTGACATAGGCCTGGATCAGAGGCTCGCCCTTCCGACGGGCGACGGGCGTGGCGATGTCCACCCGGATCGGCGCGAAGCCGAGGTTGTAGCGGACGCCCAGGCCGACGCCGACGGCGAGATCCTGGAAGTCGATCGGGCCGCTGGAGCCCACCGCGCCCGCATCGACGAAGCCCGCGACGCCCCACTTGGACGTCAGTTCGCGACGAACCTCGAACGAGGACTCGAACAGGAAGACACCGCCGCGCGGCGTGTTGTCGTCGAGCCGCGGCCCGACAGCCTGGTACGGGAAGCCCCGCACCGATCCGCCGCCGCCGGCGTAGAACCGCTGGGACGCCGGGATCTGGTCCACGGTGCCGTTCAGGATCCGACCCAGCCGCAGTCGGCCGGCGACGACCGTCTGCGCTTGCTTGTCCAGGGGCAGGTAGTAGGTCCCCTGCGCCATCAGGCGCAGATAGGGCAGATTGGTGTCGCCCAGGATCAGGGTCGGCTCCACGCGCGTGCTCAACCGCCACCCCCGAGTGGGATTGAGGGGATCGTTCGAGCGATCCATCAGCACATCGCCCAGCGCCTGCAGGGTAATCAGATCGCGGCCCAGGGTGGTGAGCGTCCCCGATTTGGCGGCGCTCAGTTCCTCGGTCTGACTGTAGTCGGCCGAGAGGCCGGCGGTGACGTACGACGTCTTTCCATAACGGCGAGTCACATCCGCGTTCACGCCGAAGCCCGTCTCGTCGTAGGCGTCCGTGCGGATCTTGTAGGCCGCCGCACCGGTCTTCAGAGTCTGGGCCGGGCGCATCCAGTGCGGCAGCGTCACATCGACCCCCGCGCGGGTGTCGCGGGTGGAGATCTGTCCGTAGAGGGCGATGGTGTCGGCCCGCCGGAGCCGGTTGTAGTGGGTCCAGCGCGCGTTCACGCCGGCGCCGTCACTGGTCGAGTAGCTGGCGCCGCCCTCGATCGTGCGCGGCTTGCGCTCGCTCAGGCTGACGACGACGGGCCTGAGACCGTCAGCGGTCACCTTGTCCGACGGCGCCAGGGCCACGGTCACGGAATCGTAGACGCCGGTGTCGAGGAGGCGACGCTCCAGCTCGGCGACATCGTCCGGATCGTAGGTCTCGCCCGAACTCCAGGGCGCAAGGCGCCGGAGCCACGCCGGGTTCGTGCGACCGCCAGGCGTGATGTCCAGCCCGTTCAGGCGCACCAGCACGCCAGCCGCGATGCGGTAGGTCGGACGCACCGTATGGTCGGCGTGATCGACCACCACGTCCCGCGGTTCGGCCACAGCGTCGGCGTATCCCCGCTTCTGGATGGCGGCCACGGCCCGCCCTTCCGCCGCGATGACATCGACAGCCCGGCCCGGGGTCCCCGCGGCAAGCTGCAGCGCGCCGCGGGCGGCTATATCGGCGTCGGCGTCCGGCGCCGCGCCCTGCCAGGCGATCGATGTGTCGCCGATGACGAACCGCTGGCCCGTCGTGACCTGCACGATCGGCCGCGGCGGATCCGTCTCGCTGACGTCGGCCTCGACCTGGTTGGCGTA
>JAIXTR010000307.1 GCA_027483845.1 Caulobacteraceae bacterium
CGAGCTTCAATGCCGACTGCGCCATGTCATCAACCCTCTATCCCACGATTCCGCCAATCGAACCGGTCCAACCACCGAACCCGTCGATGGACTCAGAGGTACCGCTTTCGTTCCATGTTCGCAAGATGTTCCATCCATGACCTACGACCGGAACTGACGTAGGCCACAGCCCCGAGGCGGCGGTGATGGGCCACATTCACGCGACAGGGGAATCCCATCGTGCCCGAAACGCAATTCGGCGAACATGGTATCTACAAGGGGTGAGCAGCTCGCTCACCGATCGGGGGGAAGATCATGAAACTTTATTCGGCCCTGGCCGCCGCGGCCGCCTGCGCCCTGTTCTCCAGCGTCGCGCACGCCGGGATCGTCGTCACCTATGAGAACGCCGGGGCGGTGAACACCACCGTCGCCTTCAGCGGTGGGATGGGCAAGGAGACCTTCGACGGGCGTCCGCTGGGGTCCGGCGGCTTCGCCACCACTTTCGGCGGCAATGGCGTGATCAGCGGCGTCTACAGCGACGGCATCGAAGTCATGGATGTCGACCAGTACGGCGGCGAAGGCGGCTCCAACTACGGCGTCGCCTGGAGCGGGGGCTATACGCTCGACCTCACCAGCACCGAGAACCCGAGTGGCGTAACCTACTTCGGGTACTATCTCCCGGCGCTGGATTGGGGAAACCAGCTGAAGATCTACTCGGGCGACACCCTGCTGTTCACGTTCAACCCTCAGACCGTGCACGACGCCATTGGCGGAAACCCCGCCTACTACGGCAAGCCCGACGCGCCATACCAAGGTCAGAACAGCGGCGAGCCCTATGTGTTCGTCAACTTCTTCGCCACCGGCGGCACGACGTTCAATCGCCTGTACTTCAACGAAACACCGGCGGTGGGCGGGTATGAATCCGACAACCACACCGTCGGGTACTACAAGGACATCACCGGAAACGGCGTGCCGGAACCGTCGACCTGGGCCCTGATGCTGATCGGCTTCGGCGCCGCCGGCGCCAGCCTGCGCGGCGCGCGGCGCCGGGTCGCGCTCAACGCCTGATCCCGACGAGGCCCCTTCGATCCTGTATCCAAGGGGCCTTTTCGTCGAGCCGCACTCCTGCTTAGGGCGTCTGGTGCGTCAGAATTGCTCTACGCACCGCGCTAGATGCACGGGTCTTGCGCGCCCAGAATACCTAACCCCAGCCCCAGACTTTTCGTCGCGCAGGGCGCCGCATCGCGGCCTACATATCCGCCATGGCTTCCGAGAACAGATCCCGCTTCATCAGCAGCTTCGGCGTCCAGGTGCTGGCAGCGATGGTGGTCGGGCTGGCCCTGGGCTTCCTGGCGCGTCAGCTGGGCGTCGACCCCGGCCAGGCCGGGCATGGCCTCGCCGAGACCCTCCGCATCCTCGGAGCCTCCTTCGTCCAGCTCTTGAAGGCGCTGGTGCCGCCCCTGGTCTTCACCGCCATCGTGGCCAGCATCGCCAACCTGGCCCAACTCCAGAACGCCGCCGGGCTGGTCTGGCGCACGCTCCTCTGGTTCGCGATCACGTCGCTCATCGCCGTCGCCATCGGCATCGCCCTGGGCCTTGGCCTGCAGCCCGGCCTGCATGCCGGCGCCATCGCCGAGAGCGCGAAGGCGCCCAGCTCAACCGGCTCATGGCTCGACTTTCTCACCGGCCTGATCCCGGCGAACTTCCTCGGGCTGACCGCCTCGACCAAGCTGGCCGATGGGACGGCTTCGACGAGCGTCTCGTTCAACGTGCTGCAAATCCTGGTCATCTCGCTGGTGATCGGCGCCGCGGCGCTGAAGGCGGGCGAGGCCGGCAAGACGTTCCTGGCGTTCAACGCCTCGGCCCTCGTGGTCATCCGCAAGGTGCTCTGGTGGGTCATCCGGCTGACGCCGATCGGCACCATCGGCCTGCTCGGCACGGCAGTCGCCAAGTACGGCTGGGACGCACTGGGCCAGCTCGGCCAGTTCGCCCTGGCCATCTACATCGGCCTCTTCCTGGTGCTGCTGGTCGTCTATCCGGCCCTGCTGGCGGCGCATGGCCTGAACCCGCTCCGGTTCTTCCGCGCCGCCTGGCCGGCGATCCAGCTGGGGTTCGTCTCGCGGTCGTCCATCGGCACCCTGCCCGTCACCGAGCAGGTGACGGAAAACGGCCTGGGCGTGCCCCGCGCCTATTCCGCCTTCGCCGTGCCCCTGGGCGCGACCACCAAGATGGACGGCTGCGCCGCGATCTACCCCGCCATTTCGGCCATCTTCGTCGCCCAGTTCTACGGCGTGTCGCTGGGGGTCTCCGACTACCTCCTGATCGTCTTCGTTTCCGTACTGGGTTCGGCGGCGACCGCGGGGCTTACCGGCGCGACGGTCATGCTGACCTTGACGCTCTCAACGCTGGGTCTGCCACTGGAAGGCGTCGGCCTGTTGCTGGCGATCGACCCGATCCTCGACATGGGCCGCACAGCCGTGAATGTCGCTGGCCAGGCCCTGGTCCCGACCCTGGTCGCCAAGCAACAAGGTCTGCTGGATCAGGCGGTCTACGACGGACGCGCCGCACCGGCAGACGACAGCACACCCCTCCCCGCCTGACCGAGCGAGGCCGATGACATGCGCGCGCCGCGCAAGGTGGCCATGTTCTGCGGCAATATCTTCGTGGGCGGCGACGCCCTCGAAGCCGAACTGGCCGAGGCGATGCGCGAGATCATCATCCGCGAAAAGGTCGGCGTCGGTTACGGCGCCCTTGCGGCCGGCAGTGACATCCTGATCGCCGAACTGCTGCTGGAACATGGCGCCGAGCTCCACGTCGTTCTGCCTTTCGCGGAGCCAGATTTCCTGGCGCAGTCGGTGACGCCGGCCGGCGCGTCCTGGGTAGACCGCTACCACGCGATCACGGGACGGGCGTCGTCGATGACCGTGCTCAGCGCCATGGCCTATCGCGGCGACACGAGCCTGTTCGCCCACGGATCGAGGGTGAGCATGGGCATGGCCCGCCTACACGCCCGCGACCTGCAAGCCGAGGCGATCCAGCTGGCGATCGTGGAACCGCGCGGCGCCGGTACGCTCAGCGGGTCGGACATCGACACCTGGCATGCGACCGGAGGGCGGTCTGCGGTGGTGACCGCGCCGCCCCTGGTCCGGCCCGTCATGCCCCCGCCCCCGACCTCCGAGGTGGCCCCGGGGATCTACAGCCTGCTGTTCGCCCAGGGATCTGCTGTCTCCCAGCAGGATTGGCGGCATCTCGCGCAAACCTGGGATGAGGTCACGGCGCGCGCGGTAACGCTGACGGACGCAAACGCCTCGGGCGACAGCCTAGTCGCCGCGTTCGACGACGCCCTGACCGCCGCTGCCGCCGCGTTGGACCTCTCCGGAGCCCTGGCGGCGCATGGCGGCCCAGACGTCGGGATCGTCCTCCATTCCGGCTCGCGCCATCTGCAGCAGGGGTCTTCCACGCACTTGGAGACGCCGTCCGGGTCCGTCCATGTGACCGAGCCGTTCGCCGCCATGTTGGAGATGACCCCCGACACCCCGTTCGCTTGCACGCCCGCCGGCCAGATCGCCTTGCCGTGGGACTATGGGGTCTTCCAGCTCTATCGGCTCGTCCGTCGCGCGACGGAGGCCTGACCCGGCTTCAGCGGCTCGCGGCGCGCAGGGGCCCGGTCGCCAGCGCCCGGCATTCCGCCGCCATCTGCCGGGTGAAGCTGGCCTCGGGCCCCAGGGTGTCGCGCAGGATGGTCATCCCGGCCGCACAATCGCTTCGCGCCTCCGTCAGGCGTCCGGCGCGCGCCAGCACCTTGGCGCGATTGACCAACAGGTCGCCGTGGTTGGGATGGATCGCGCCATAGCTGGCGTCATAATTCCGCTTGGCCTCGGCAAGGCTGGCCAAGGCCGCATCCGTGTCGCCCCGCTGCGACTCGATCAGAGCCAGATAAACCTCGGCGATGCCGATCAGATAGTGCGGGCCGTTGAAGGCCTTCCGATAGATCGACACCGCCTCGCGCAGCGACCGCTCGGCCTCGGCCATACGGCCCAGCCCCTGCTGAATCTGCCCTTGCATGGACAGGGTGTCGGCGAGGATCGGGTTATCCTTGTCCAGAACCCTGCGCTCGATCCTCAGCGCGTTTGCGATCCGCACCTGCGCCTTGGGTAGGTCGCCCGCATTGAACGCGTTCTGCGCCAAGGCGAACCAGGCCTTGCCCGTCGACAGGTGGTTCGGCCCCAGATCCTGCTCGCACAGCTTCAGGGCTTCGCTCAGGGACGCCTCGGCGGCCGCGTATTGTCCGTCGTCCGACAGCAGCAGGCCCCGGTTGTTCAGGACCTGCGCCAGGGCCCCCTGCGGCGCATCGTCGGCGACACGGTAGAACGCCAGCGCCCGGTCAAACGCGGCGACACCCGGCTTGACCTTCGACGCCGAGGTAAGAATGCGCCCTTCGGTGACGGCCGCGCGCGCGCGCAGCGTGGGATTGGTCGTGAGGTCCGGCCCCAGCAGCGTCTCCGCGCGCCGGACCGCCCCCAGCGCCTTGTCGAGCGCGCCCTGGTTCGCATAGGTGGTCGCCAGCGCGAGCATGGCCTCGACCCCCTCCGGGCCCGAATGCTCGATCGCCGGCATCGAGGTTTCCAACGCCCGCTGCGCCTCGCCGAGCAGTCCCAGGTTGTTGTAGGCGCGCGCCAGGGTGGCGATCAGTCGGGCCTGGATCGCCGGCTGGTCGGCCAGCTCGCGCCGGGCGCGCTCGGCGCTGCGGCCCAGGATGGTCAGGGCCGTGATGGTCCGAGGGTTCTCCGTCGCCGGGTTCGACAGTTCGAAAGTGCCGACCAGATAGTCTGCGGCGGCGCGGGCGGCCGCCGCCTCGCGCTGGGCGATCGCCCGCTGGGCGTTGGCCTCGAGCCTCAGCGAGTTGGCGTAGAACGCCAGCCCGCCGGTCACCACCATGCCCATGACCGCGCCGGTCGCGACGACGGTCATCTGGGCGATGCGGCGCTGCGTCTCGCGCTGAACCAATTCGTCCAGCTTGAGCCCGGTCAGGCCCGCAATCAGCTTCTGGGTGGCGAGCCTGGGGCCGTCGCCCTCCCGTCGCACGTCGGCTGCGATCGGCTCGGCCCGGACATCGGATAGGTCGCCGTCGGGGCCCAGCCGGTACCGGAGCGCTTGAGGAAAGCACTCCCGGTCCTCGCGGCCTGGCACGTCCGAGGCGTAGGGCTCGCCGTCCGCCACCACGGCCAGGACTCGCGCATCCCCATGCACACGTTTGAACTGCAGAATCTCTTCGTTGACCCAGCGCGACGCCGCCGCCGCAGGTGAGCAGATCACCACCAGGAACTGAGATTGGCGGAGCGCGGCGCTCAGTTCGGCGGAAAGGTCGCCTGAGGCCGGCAATTCTTCACGATCACGGAAGATCGGACGGAGCCGGCGGGGGGTTTCGCCCACCGCCGTGACCCGGCCGACCAGCTTGGCGGGAATGCGGTACGACTCCACCGCCCGGTGAAGCCGCTGGGCGAGGTCCTTGTCGCGGTGGCTGTAGCTGATGAACGCGCGGTACGCGAAGGCTCCGTCCTGTCGGTCGAGAGGTTCCGCATCACCACGCGTCATGCCTCAGCTGTACGCCAGCAACCGCCGGCGCCGCAACGCCGCTCCCAGCAGGCCGAAGCCCATGATCAGCATGGACCAGGTCGAGGGCTCGGGGATCGCGCCGGTGAGCTTGGCGTCAATCAGCTCAAACCGCTCCACCGCAGTCGGCTCGAACCCGATACCCGTGATGCGGTCACCGTTGGCTGACGCGGCGTTCCGCTCGGCGAAACTGATGCCGCCCCCTCGGCCAATAGGATCACCAAAGCCCGAATAGGCCACCAGACAGGTGGTTGCGTTGAGGCAGGCCGCGGTGGTGTAGCTGTTGACGGTGGTGCGGTAGAAGAGCGTCTGCGACCCGCCAGGTCCGATCACGGCGTTCAGGTCGAAAGCGATATCCGTCGCGTCCCAGGCGTAGGCATAGGCCACATCGTTGTCGTAGGCGGTCGTCAGGCTGGGCATGGCGATGGCCGCGTCCGTCAGCCCGTAGTTGCGCTGGAGCTGGCCGCGCTCATCGAAACTCAGGCTGAGGTAGCCACTGAGCGAGTAGAGCGTGACGTCGTTGCTGACGACGGTGAAATCGAAGCTGGAGTAGGCGAAAACGCCCGCGCCGACACTGGGCCAGAGGTCCTGCAGCGAGGCGACGTCGCTCTGGCCGTAGCCCGTGTAGATGTTGTTGCCGACCGCGCTGCCCGTCCGGTCCTGCATGTAAAACCCCATGCCGGCGGGTACGATCGTGGATCCAAACTGCCCGATCGTCAGGATCTGGTTGTCGGTGGTGTTCTGGATCGTGATGTCGAGGCCGGAGTTCGAGGTCGCGGAGGCGGCGGGCCCGGAGGTGGCGACGCCGCTTTCGAAGCTGGCCGACAGCGCGGTGATCTTGACCTTGGTCTCGGTGCTGCCGCCATAGCCGACGCCAAGCGCGTTATCGTCGTCGGTGAGCTGGCCGTTGGCGATCGGCGCGCTGATCTGGCCGGACGTGATGGATCCCGACTTCACGCCGGTGATCGCCAAGCTCTGAGCATGAGCCGCCGTACCGGCGAACAACGCCAAACAAGCGATCGAGTACGCCAGGCTGCGCATAAGCCCCCCTTTTGAATCGTCCGCGACAGACCGGCGAAGGCCAGCTGCCTCAATCCAAAGTTTACCGTATCACACGGGTCGCTGACAGCGATCCGGTTCTTCTGTGGGTTGAACTGGTGCACTCCCGCCTGTGCGGGCTCAGCCGGGGCCAGCGTCCGCAACCCTAGGCGCCCCGCCTAGTCAGAAGATGGCGCAACCCGGAATTGCACCAAAAAGTAGCGCTTAGCCTCGCCACTCGGCGACTCGTTGCTGGCTCGCGCCAAGCGCGAGTCCTGGCTGACCCAATTTGGGCAGGCAGGCCGTACGGTCCGAGTGCCGCGTTATGTGAATCACCCTACGGTGGGCCGCTTAAAGACAAGGGGAACATGCCCATGCGCTCCCGCATGTCGGACCGTACCGGCGCTGCGATCCGCAAGCTGCGGCTGTCGCGCGGCTGGAGTCTGGCGGCCCTGAGCGAGCAGAGCGGCGTTCCGATCTCCACGCTGTCGCGAGTCGAGCTCGGCCAGAACGCCCTTAACTACGAGAAGCTCATGCGCCTGTGCCGGGCGCTGGAGGTCGATCTCGAGGGCCTGGTGACCCGCGAGGCGGAGACCGCGCCGGCGGCGTCGGGACGCCGTTCGGTCATCCGGGCCGGCGACGGCCCGCCCACCCGCGTGGGCGGCAACACCGGCCGTCGCGGCGCCGACGACCTGCTGTCGAAAAGCCTCTCGCCCATCGTCATCGACGTGACCGCCCGCAGCGTCGAGGCGCACGGCCCGTTCACCGCGCACGCCGGCGAGGCCTATGTCCTCGTGCTGGACGGGCAGATCGAGTTTCACAGCCACCTCTACGCGCCGCTGACAATGCGGACGGGTGACGCCGTCTACTTCGATGCGTCGGCCGGATATGCGCTGATCGCGCCCAACCTGCCGGGCAAGGCGCTGCTGGTCGCGGCGGGCGAGACCAGCTTCGCAAGCTAGGCGCTGGCCGGCGCCTTGTAGGCGTCGCGCAGTTCGCGCTTCAGCACCTTACCGATGTGACTGCGCGGCAGGGCGTCGATCAGGATCAGGTCGGCCAGCCGCTGGGTCTTGCCGACGCGGCCGTTCACGAACCCGCGCACCTCGTCCGCCGTCGCCGCTGTCCCGGGCTTCAGAGCAACGAAGGCCACGGGCGTCTCGCCCCAGGCCGCCGAGGGGACGCCCACGACCGCGGCTTCCAGCACCGCCGGGTGCAGCGCCAGTTCGGCCTCCAGGTCGGACGGATAGATGTTGAAGCCGCCCGATATGATCATGTCCTTCTTCCGGTCCATGAGCGTGAGGAAGCCGTCCTCGTCGAAGCGGCCCACGTCGCCGGTGCGGATGAACCGCAGCCCCTCGGGACTGAACCACTCGGCCTCGGACGTCTTGCCGGGCTGGTTGTGGTAGCCGACCATCATCGCGCCGGAGCGGCCGACGACCTCGCCGATCTCGCCCTGCGCCACCTCGACGCCGTCCTCATCGATCAACCGGATCTCATGGCCTGGGAGCGGCCGGCCGACGGTATGCAGTTTGTCCGGGAACTCGTGCGCCTGGAGGCCGCAGGAGCCGCCGCCCTCGGTCATCCCATAGAACTCGGTCAGGCCGCCCGGCCAGCGGTCCAGCACCTGGCGCTTGAGTTCGGCGGAGAACGGGGCCGAGGTCGCGAACTTCATCTGGTACGAGCTGAGATCGTAACGGTCGAAGTCGGGGTGCTCCATCAGCCGGCGGTACTGCACCGGCACGAGCATGGCGTGGGTGGCCCGGTGCCGCTCCGACTGCTCCAGAAGCGCAGTGACGTCGAACTTTGGCATCAGCACCGCCGTCCCGCCGTTGGAAATGGTCGGCAGGTACGAAACCAG
>JAIXTR010000339.1 GCA_027483845.1 Caulobacteraceae bacterium
AGGAGGAGCGCGCCTTCGAGCTGTCGGTGCTGCGGTTCCTCGAGGCCCGGCGCTAGCGGCGGTAGGAAATCCCGATCCGCAGGGTGCGCGGCGCGGCGTAGCTCTCGACGCCATCCGCCGTCTCGCCGACCTCCAGGTCCTTGTCGAACAGGTTGTCGGCGGCGACAAAAACCTCGGCGTTGTCGGTGAACATCCAGCCGGCCCGCGCATCCACCTGCACCCCCGCCGATAACCGGCGGCTATTCAGGTCGTCCTCCCAGCGCGCGCTTTCGTAGCGCGCATCCACGGCCAGCCGCAGCTTGGCCGCCGGGCGATAGTCGACGCCGCCGGTCACCGTCCAACGCGGGGTCTGCGCCGGGCGCAGGCCGGTCAGCTGCGGGACCGCCCGACCGCCGTGCACCTCCGCGTCGGTGTAGGCCACGGCCGAGCGCCAGCTCAGGGTCGGTGTCACGTCGCCGGAGGCCTCAGCCTCCACGCCCCAGGCCTCGATCTCGCCCGCGTTCTGCCGCTGCCGCAGCACGCCGCCTGCCGGCACGAAGCCCGCCACCGGGAAGGTCCCAGGCCCGATCCCGATCGTCACGTTGGTGATTGGATCCTTCAGCCGGTTGTAGAACAGGCCCGCCGACCACCGCACGGCCTCGACCTCCCCGCCCAGGCCCGCGTCGATCCCCTGCAGGGTCTCGGGCTTCAGCGTCGGATTGGCTTCGGTGATGTCGTTGCCCACGCGGAACGGCCGGTGCAGCTCGTTCAGCGTCGGCGCCCGGAAGCCGGCGTAGGCGGCGGCCCTCGCATAGACCGCCGGCGTCACCGCATAGCGCACGCCGATCCGCCCTGTGGGCGTCGTGTCCGACCGGTTGGGCGAGGCCTGATCCAGGGTCACCGCCCCCGTGGCGATGTCGCGCTCGACCCGGACCGCGTCATAGGCCCGGCTGCGGTCCAGTCGCACCCCGCCGGTGACCAGCCATGGCCCCTGATCCAGCACCGCCTCCAGATAGGCGCCGGCGACCAGCGTCTTGCCCCCGGCTTCCCGATCGCGGGTGAAGGCGCCGTTCAACACCCGGAACCGCTCGTGCTCCGTGCCGTCGGCCAGGCGTACGTCGGCGCCGACTTCCCAGTTCACCGGGCCTTGGGCGACCTGCCAGGCGGCGTTGAGCCCATAGCCCGTGGCGGGGGTGCTGTACTGGTCGTTGGCCGGCGTGGTCGTCGCACGCCCAGTGGCCACCGCCACCGAGCTGTTCTCCAGGTCGCTCCGCCGCACCCAGCCCTGCAGCCGCCAACCGCCGACGCCCTCAGCCGCCGGCTGCGCCAAGGTGACCGTCGCCGACTGCCCGGTGCTGTTCGACCGCGCACCGCGCAGGCCCGCTTCCTGATTGACCTGGAAGGCCGCGACCCGCACCGCCGCCTGCACGTCGCCCAACTGCCGCTGAAGCCGCAGCGCCACCGACCCGTCGTCCAGCTTCAGCCGCGTGTCCGCCGCCCCCTGCCGGGGTCCGCGCACCGCGTGATAGCCCTCGGTCCGTGACCCCGCCACGGTCAGCAGCACGCCCGGACCGCCCGCCGCCAGCGCCGCGCGATAGCTGCCCCGGCTGCCCGCCGACAGCTCCGCCGCCGCAATCCCGTCCGGCGTCGCCCGCTCCTGCAGCGCCACCACGCCGGTCAGTGCGCCAGCGCCATAGGGCCCCGCCCCTGCGCCGCGCACCACCGTCGCGCCATCCAGCCCCTCGGACGGCAAGCCGCTCCAGATCACCCAGCCGCCGAACGGATCGTTCTGCGGCGCGCCGTCCAGGGTCACCAGCGCCCGGCCCGCGCCCGACGGTGCGATGGCCCGCAGCGATAGGCCCTGGGTCGTCGGGTTGGCCGCGCCCGACCCGGTGCGCCTGAACAGCGAGACGCCCGGCGTCGTCTTGAGCACCTCGTCCAGCCGTGGTTCGTTCCGCAGCACCTCCGGCCCGATCTGCACCGCGCTGAACGCCGCCTCGCCGCCCAGCGGCGCCAGCCGTGGCGGGTGGACGATGACGATCTCGACTTCCGTGGCCGGAGGGGGCGGCATATCGGGCATGGTGACTCGTCAAGGCTGAGCGGCGGAGGCCGCGAGGGCTAATCAGGCAGGATGGAGAGCGCAATGGCCAAGGTCGCCATCGTTACGGGGGCGGGCAGCGGAATTGGGCGGGCGGTGGCCTCGGCGCTCGTTCGGTCGGGGTGGAGCGTTACACTCGCCGGCCGCCGAACCGATGTCTTGGAGGAAACAGCCGCCCTCGCCGGAGGTGAAACGCTGGTCCACCCCACTGACGTCGCCGATCCCGACTCGGTCGACGCCCTGTTCGCGGCGACGCAGGCGCGGTTCGGTCGCCTCGACCTTCTCTTTAACAACGCCGGCACGGGCGCCCCGCCCACGGCGATCGAGGACCATTCCATCGCGCACTGGCGCCGCGTCGTGGACGTCAATCTCACCGGCGCCTTCCTCTGCACCCGCGCTGCATTCCGCCTCATGAAGGACCAGGACCCCCGCGGCGGCCGGATCATCAACAACGGCTCGATCTCGGCCCACGCCCCGCGGCCGCGCTCCATCGCCTACACCGCCACCAAGCACGCCATCACCGGCCTCACGAAGTCGACGGCCCTCGACGGCCGCGCCTACGACATCGCCTGTGGCCAGATCGACATCGGCAACGCCGCCACGGACATGACCCGCGCCATCGCCCAAGGCGTGCCCCAGGCGGACGGTTCGCTGAAGGCCGAACCGGTCATGGACGTCCAGGCGGTCGCCGACGCCGTGATCTACATGGCCGGCCTGCCCCTGTCGGCGAACGTCCAGTTCATGACCGTGATGGCGACCCAAATGCCCTTCGTCGGCCGGGGCTGACGCGCGACACGCCGCCGCGAACTCTGCCATAAAATCGGGCGGCGTCTGCCTCACGCCAAGCGTGAGTGATCGCTGATCTCTTTGCACCGCAACATTCTTGCTGCGTCGCAGCAACTTTACGCTTGCGTCAGCGGAAGCTTGGCGGAATCATGGCGCATCGGGTCGACGAGATACCGGGAGCGTTAGTCTCCACGTCGTCCGAGAGGAACGCCGGAAAGGGGTTGGTTCAACCCTGATCCCGGAAACACACGCCATGATCCGTATCCTGACCGTCGCCGCCGCCGCCGCCATGCTCGTCGCCGCGCCCGCCAGCGCCCA
>JAIXTR010000321.1 GCA_027483845.1 Caulobacteraceae bacterium
AGTCCCGCTCGATCTCGTAGGCCAGGCGCTCGAGCTCCACGATCAGGGGCGATCGAGCATCCTGTTCGGCGCGAAGGTCGCGCACGCGATCCCGTCCCTCGACGAGGATCTCGTCGGCCCGGTCGAGCACCGCCTCCATCATGCCCTTGGCCGGCTCACCGTCCGGTATGGCGTTGGCCGCCACCTGGAAGCGGACCAGCAGGCCCTGTACGCCCTGAAGCAACGTGTCGTGCAGCTCGCGGGCGATCCGCACCCGTTCGCCCTGGCGCTCGGAGAGCCTGGCCTCCGCGGCCGCGGTCGCCGCCCGGACCCGCCAGCGCACCGCGAGCCAGAGCAGGCCCGCAGCGGTCAACGCTATCACCGCTCTGAACCACCACGCCTGCAACAGGGTCGGCGGAATGCGGACGTCGACCGCGGCGCCCTTGCGATTCCAGACCCCGTCGTTGTTGGCCGCCATCACCTGAAACCGGTAGCGGCCGGGGCCAAGGTTCACGTAGAGCGCGCTCCGCCGCGCCCCCGCCTCCACCCAATCAGGATCGACGCCCTCCAGCCGGTAGCGAAACCGGACGCGGGTCGGCTCGGCCAGGCTGAGCGCCGTGTAGGCCACCGTCAGACTTGTGGCGCCGGCGGGCAAGGTGATCGAACGCGGCGATGGGTAGCGTCGACCGGCTGCAATCACGGTCCGGATGGCGACCGGCGGCGGCGTCAGATTTGTCACCAACCGGGTCGGTTCGATCCGCACGACGTTGCGGCGTGTCAGGAACCACACCCGACCATCCGCGCCGACCCCGACCTGGGCGCCGGCCGCCTTCTGGACGAAGCTGTTCAGGCCGTCGCGATAGTCGAACACGCGGTGCGGGAGCGCGCCCTGGCCCGCGAACGCGCTGGCGAGCGCATCGGTGCGCATACGCACGATCCCCGCATCCCCAATGGTCCAGGTGTCGCCGGCTGGCGTCTGGACCAGCCCGTTGACCGAAGCCAGCCAGGGGTAGGTCCGCGCCGGGAGTGTTCGGACCTGGTCGCCGCGCAGCCGCACCAGGCCCTCCGCGCCGCCGACGAACAAGGCGTCACGGCCTGGAAACAGGCCCTCTACGCCGCCGATGTCGAACCGCTCGCGGAAGATCGGAACTACCGACGGCACGATCGTCTCCGGCTTCTCGCGATAGACCACAGCTACGCGACCGACGGGGTCCAGCGCGGTTGCGCCCGGCAGGGCCTTCGCATCGGGCATCCGACGCCACCGCGCGCCGTCCCACAGCTGCAGACCCTCGGACAGGCCTGCCAGCCAGATGCGCCCGGCAAGATCCTCGGCGCAGCTACGCGCCACAAGGCCCTGCGGTGTCGGCAAGCGCTCCGCCCGCGGCCCGCCGACGCGCACGACGCGATCGGAAAGGACAGCCCATACCCCGCCAGCCGCCGACGCGCAGAGGGAGTCCACCGGCCGTGGCGCGCGGTACGCCAAGGTCGGCGAACCGCCCGGCGAGATCGCATAGACCCCCGCCGACTCCCCGACATAGACGACGCCCTCGGGATCCACGGCCAGTCGATAGCTCGTGGGTGAGTTCGCGGGGATGCCGCTCTCGACGATCACATTGGCGGGGCGGAACCGATCCAACCCCAGTTCGCTGCCGACCCAGATCGAGCCCTCGCGGTCCTGGAAGACCGCGCGGGTCTGGTCGGAGCTCAGGCCATCCGCCGCGCCGAAGGTCTCGACCGCGGCGCCGCGACCGGGGGTCGGGATCCGGAACAGACCCCCATTCCAGGTGGCGCCCCACAGGTCGCCACTGCGCGCGAAAAGGGTACGCACGCCACCGACCGGGGACGGGCTGGCGTAGGCGGCGGACGGCCCGCCGGGGCCCGCGATCCGTCGCGTTCCGGACATGTCGGATAGCCACAGCGCCCCCGGCCGCATCCTGGGCCAGGAAGGCGCGGCCCTGGGGCCGGTGGGTCGTTAGCTCGAAGCGCGCCGCGCCGGCTGGCCGGACGACGAGGCGGTCGGCCAGGACCAGCCACACCGCGCCGTCGCGGGTCGGCAGGACCTGCCAGACCTGACCAGCGGGAATGCCGTCCGCCAGACCGAACTCCCGCCAACGCCCGGCGGCATAGCGGGCCAGGGTGTCTCGTTCGCGGCCGCCGCGGACGATCCAGACGCCGCCGCCCCGATCCTCGGCGATGTCGTTGACCTCCCGCGAGGGGCGCGGCATGGCGGCGTCCGACAGCCGGCCGTCCCGCCAGCGGGCGACCCCGCCGCTCCGCGCAAGCCCCACCCACAAGGTCCCGTCGCGCGCCGCGAGAAGCGACGAAACGACCATCCGGTGCAGCCGTGGATCGGCCGACGTGACGGGCTCGAAGGTCACACCGTCGAAGCGCTCCAGACCATCGACCCCACCGATCCATAGGAACCCGTCCGCCGACTGGGTGATGGCGTTGATCCGGCTGGGCGCGCCTTGCGACATGTCCCACCGAACATGACGGAACGCGTTGAACGGGGCGGGACTATCCATCGCAGAGGACGTCCCCGCCAGACCGAGCGCGAGCGCGGCCGCGACGAGCCCGCCGAACCTCCCCCGCCCTGTCGCGCGCATCGTGTCGCCCCCCAGCTCTGCCGTATCCTGCCGTATCGCGTCCCGGAAGGCTCGCACCCGAAAGGACTATGGGCAGCTAGCAACTCCGGCGCTTCGGGGCGCCGACAAACGCGCTAGGATGCCCGTTCTTGACGCGTCGTCATCAGTCGGGTTCGCCGTCTCTATGCGCCATGCCGATACGCCCATCAGAATCCTGGCCGTCGACGACCATGCGATCCTGCGCGAAGGCGTCGCGGCCCTGATCGGCAGTCAAGCCGACCTGCAGCTGGTCGCCGAGGCGGCCAACGGCGC
>JAIXTR010000463.1 GCA_027483845.1 Caulobacteraceae bacterium
CTTCGCGCGGCCCTGCTGGCCGTTGCGCTGTCGGCGCTGGCCGGGGCGGCGGCGGCGCGGGACTACATCGTCGTCGCCTCGACCGATCCGGCGATCGCGCGCGGCCAGGCGTATGAGAGCGGGGCCACGGTCGCGCTCGCCCCCGGCCGCACCCTGACCCTGATGCATGCGTCGGGCGATCTGATCCGGTTGAAGGGCGTGGCGGGCGGGGTGCTGCTGCCCCGTCGCGCGGCCAGCCAGGCGGACGCCGAGCGCCTGGCGATCCTGAAATCCATGGTCTCGACCGACCAGGGCCAGCCGGGCGCCGCCCGGCCGTCGCGCAACCGTGGCGGGGTGTGTCCGGCCGCCGCGAACATCGCCACGCTGGACGCCATGGCGCAGGTCCAGCAGGCCGGCTGCCCCGCCGAGGCGGCGGAAGCGCTGGAGGCGTGGCTGGCCAGCCACCCGCCGACCGACGACCCCGGCGGCTAGCCCCCGCGGGCGACGAACCAGCCGTTGCGGAAGCCCTCGCCGGCCTTGCCGTAGGCGAAGGCCTGGCCCTCCAGGGTCAGGACCGTGCCGCCGGCGGCTTCCAGCACGGCGTGCCCGGCGGCGATGTCCCATTCCATGGTCGGCCCATGGCGCGGGTAGATGTCGGCCGAGCCCTCGGCGATGCGGCAGAACTTGATGGACGAGTCCATCGGCTCGGGAACGTCGAAGCCGTATTCCTCGGCCAGCTTCTGGGTGGTCTCGGGCTTCATGGTGTGGCTGACCAGGGCCACGGCCGCGCCCTTGGGCCACGGGCGCACGCGCACCGGGGCGGCGGGGCCGCCCGCCGTCCGCTTCATGGCGACGCCGGCCTGGGTGAACCAGGTCTCGCCGGTCGGGGGCGCGCAGACCGCGCCGGCCACCGGACGCCCGTCCTGGATCAGGGCGATGTTGACGGTGAAGTTGGGATCGCCGCGCACGAAGGCCTTGGTGCCGTCCACCGGGTCGACCAGGAAGAAGCGCGGGCCGATGGCGTCCGGGGTGCCGAACTCGCTGGCGTCCTCCTCCGAGATCACCGGCACGCCCGGGAAGCGGCGGGCCAGGTGTTCGAGGATCAGGGCCTCGCCGCGCTGGTCGGCGACGGTGACCGGGCTCTCGTCGGCCTTGGTCTGCACCTCCAGGCCGGACCGCCACAGGGGCAGGATCAGGACGGCGGCGGCCTCGCAGATCTCGGCCAGGATCTCGCCGACGTCGTTCTCGTTCATCTCGCTCAACCTGCCCTCGACCGTCAGTGGCGGGGATCGTCAGACACGAACACCAAGGTCACGACCGTGGCGTCGATGGTCTGCTTGCCCGCGTTCTCGAAGTTCACGGTCACCTTCCGGCCGGCCACGGACTGAACCTGGCCCAGTCCCCATCCGGTCTCGGTCGGGTGACGCACCAGGACGCCGGGCTCGAGAAAGGGGTCCCAAAACGTCGTCATCGCCGGTTCCTTAGAGAGGGCTGGCCGTTTCCCCAAGGCGCAAATCGCGTCAAAGCTGGCCCGCCATGACCGATACCGCCGAACCTGCCGTTCGCCCCGCCGAGCTTGCCGCCTATCTGGCGGCGCGCATGTGCCACGACTTCATCAGCCCCGCGAGCGCCATCTCGTCCGGCCTCGACCTGCTGGAAGACCCGTCGGCGCAGGACATGCGCGAGGAGGCCATGGGCCTGATCGTGTCGTCGGCGAAGAAGCTGGCCGACCTGCTGTCGTTCTGCCGGGTGGCGTTCGGCGCCTCGGCCAGCGCCGAGACCTTCGACGTGCGGGACCTGGAGAAGCTGGCCCAGGGCGTGTTCGCCCACATGCGCGCCGAGCTGAGCTGGACGGTGGACACGCCGGCGGTGAACAAGCCGGCCGCCCGCACCCTGCTCAACCTCGCGCAGATGGCCGGCCAAGCCCTGCCGACCGGTGGGATCGCCAAGGTGCGCGCGGTGCAGGAGGGTGCGTCGCTGGCGATCGCCCTGGAGTCGACGGGCTTGCGCGCGCGCCTGCGGCCGGAGGTGCTGGCCGGGCTGCAGGGACAGCCGCTGGGCGAGGGTCTGCACGGGCACTGGGTGCAGGCCTACTACACCCATCTGTTCGTCACCGACGCCGGCGGGCGGGTGTTCGCCGACGTGCAGGATGACCGGGTCATCTTCGCCGCCACCCTGCCCGTCTGATCCAGCGCGTCTAATCGGCTCATCTGCACGGACCCAAACCCCGCGTTAACCAACGTGGCGCGACATACGGGTCCAGACTGCTGGAGCGCCGGAACCCTTGAAGACCTGTCTCGTCGTCGACGACAGCCGCGTGATCCGCAAGGTCTCGCGCAGGATCCTCGAGGACCTGGGCTTCGAGGTGGCCGAGGCCGGCGACGGCGTCGAGGCCATGGCCTGGTGCACGGCGATGATGCCCGACGCGATCCTGCTGGACTGGCGGATGCCGGCGATGGACGGCCTGGAGTTCCTGAAGAAGCTGCGCGCGGAGACCGGGGGCGACCAGCCCAAGGTCGTGTTCTGCAGCGTCGAGAACGAGATCGAGTCGATCCGCGAGGCGCTGGACGCGGGCGCTGACGAATACATCATGAAGCCCTTCGACGGCGGCATCGTCGCCGGCAAGCTGGCCTATCTGGGGCTGCTGGCATGATCCCGGCGCCCGATCTCGCCTTCGTCGCGGCGCTGTGCCTGGCGCGCGCGGGGCTGCGGGTGGACGCGGACAAGGCCTATCTGATCGAGAGCCGGCTGGCGCCGCTGGCCCGCCGCGAATGCTTCAGCTCCACCGAGGCCTTCATCGACGCCCTGCGCCACGGCGCGGACGACCGCCTGGCCTGGGCCGCGGTCGAGGCCATGGCCCTGCCCGAGAGCGAGTTCTTCCGCGACCCGCAGATGTTCCACCAGCTGGCCGACGAGGTCGTGCCCCTGCTCGCCCGGGCGCGGGACGGGGCGCCGGTGCGGATCTGGAGCGCCGGCTGCGGCACGGGCCAGGAGATCTACTCCCTGACCATGCTGCTGGCCGACACGCCGGGGTTGACGGGGCGGCTGGAGCTGTTCGCCTCCGACATTTCCGAACGCAGCCTGGAGAAGGCCCAGAGCGGCCGCTACTCGCAGTTCGAAGTGCAGCGGGGCTTGCCCGCCCGGATGCTGGTGCGCCACTTCGAGAAGGACGGCGAGTCCTTCGCCCTGTCGCCGCGGGTGCGCCAGATGGTGCGGTGGCGGCGGGTGAACCTGATGGACGACCTGGCGCGGGTGGGACAGTTCGACCTGATCCTCTGCCGCAGCGCGCTGGGCCAGCTGACGCCCGAGGCGGGAGCGCGGGTGCTGGGCGGCCTGCAGGCGGC
>JAIXTR010000672.1 GCA_027483845.1 Caulobacteraceae bacterium
CAGGCGCTCGCCGACGTCACCTTCGCCGTGCCGCGCGGCGAGGTCTGCGCCCTGGTCGGACCGTCGGGCAGCGGCAAGTCGACGTTGCTGCGCGCGGTGAACGGCCTAACCGCGCTTACGGCGGGCGCGGTGCGGGTCGATGGCGAGCCGGTGGACGCCAAGACCCTGCCGACGGTCCGGCGCAAGGTCGGCATGATCCACCAGCACTACGGCCTCGTGGACCGGGCCAGCGTGGCGGAGAACATGATCGCCGGGGCGGTGGCCGAGATCGCCACCTGGCGCGCCCTGCTTGGGATCTATCCGGCCGCTTACCGGACGAAGGCCTGCGCGCTGCTGGCCGAGGTGGGGTTGTCGCCCGAGCATCTGACGCGGCGGGTCTCGGAGCTGTCGGGCGGGCAACGGCAGCGGGTCGGGATCGCGCGCGCCCTTATGCTGGACCCTGAGATTCTGATCGCCGACGAGCCGGTCGCCAGCCTCGACCCGCGGGTCAGCGCCGAGGTGCTGGACCTCATGCGCCGCGAGGCGCGGGCCCGTGGCGCCAGCGTCCTGTGCAGCCTGCACCAGGTGGACCTGGCGCGGCGCTTCGCCGACCGCATCGTCGCATTGCGCGCCGGGCGAGTGATGTTCGACGGGCCGGCGGAGGCGTTCGACGCGGCGGCGGCGCACGCCGTCTACGGGGCGGCTACGGAGGCCATGCAATGAGCCTGGCGCCAACGTCGACGGAGGCCCGCTCCAAGGCCGCGTGGCGCTTCCCGGCGCCGGTGCGGCCGCGAGTGCTGGTGGCTTGGCTGCTGCTGGTCGCCGCGATCGTCGTCTCGGCGCCCAGCGTCGAGGCGGGCCGGATGCTGCGGATGACCGGCGATGCCGTCGCCGCCATGGCCACGGGCGGGCATTCGCAGGTGGGGGATGGCCTGGGCGCCATCGGCCGGCAGCTCGTTCCGCTCCAGATTTCCGAACGGCGTGACGTCTCGCGGATCGAGGACTTCGACCCCAAGCGCCTGCCGCTCTTTTCGCACATCGAGGTTGTGGACACCCGCACCCAGCGGCTGGATCCCGAGACCCTGCAGATGCGCACCGTCGTCGAGCGGACCGCGTACCTCGTGGAGCCGGTCGGCTATCTCGTCCACGTCGGGGTCAAGCTCTGGGAGACCCTGATGAGCGCGGTCTGGGGCACGCTTCTGGCGGTGCTGATGAGCGCGCCGTTGGCGTTCTTCTCCGCCCGCAACCTCACCCCCTACGCGTGGCTGTATGGCGGTGCGCGGGCGTTGGTCAGCCTGTTGCGCGCCGTGCCCGAACTGGTCAGCGCGCTGTTCCTGGTGGTGGCCTATGGCTTCGGCCCCGTGGCCGGCGTGCTGGCCCTGGCGCTGCACGGTGCTGGCTTCCTGGGCAAGTTCTACGCCGAGGATGTCGAGGCCGCCGATCCCAAGCCCCAGGAGGCCATGGCCGCCACCGGCGCCAACCGGCTGAAGGTGCTCCGCTTCGCCATCCTGCCGCAGGTGATCCCGCAGTACATCGGATACACGCTCTACGTCCTGGACCGGAACTTCCGCATGGCGACCGTCGTCGGACTCGTCGGTGCGGGGGGCATCGGCCAGGAGCTCAAGGGCCGCTTCGACATGTACAACTACCATCATGTCGGCACGATCCTGGTGGCCATGTTCGCGACGGTGTTGCTGATCGACCAGCTCTCCGCGCGCCTGCGCCGCGCGCACTTCTAAGCCTGACGCGACAGTCTCAATCAATGCGCGGCCTAGAGATGAGAAATATTCACTGACCCGTCACGGACGCCACACGTGGGCGTCACGCCCCGTCGACAGTCTGGTCCCAGATCGAACGATGGGGTGGGCTATGAGCGAGACGGATCGGCGGACATTTCTGAGGCTGGCGTCGGGCGCGGCGGCCGGCGGCGCGGCGATCGCCGCCATGCCGGTGTCGATCCAGCGGGCGCTCGCGCTTCCGGCGCGCCAGGTGGCCGGCACGATCCAGGACGTGAAACACGTGGTGATCCTGATGCAGGAGAATCGCTCGTTCGACCACTATTTCGGGACCCTGCGCGGTGTGCGCGGGTTCGGCGATCGTCATCCCATCCCGCTCGTCGGCGGGCGCGACGTGTGGCGGCAGTCGGACGGCAAGCGGGAACTGCCGCCGTTCCATCTCGACACCGCCAAGACCGACGCCCTGCGCGTGCCCGGCACGCCCCACTCCTACGCCGACGCCCAGGCGGCCTGGGGGCAGGGGAAGATCGAGGAATGGCCGCGGTTCAAGACCGCCTACTCGATGGGCTACTACCGCCGGGAGGACATCCCCTTCCAGTTCGCTTTGGCGGAAGCCTTCACCATCTGCGACGCCTACCATTGCTCGGTTACGGCGGGGACGGATCCCAACCGCATCGTCTTCTGGTCGGGTTCGAGCGCCGACCCGGAGTTGCGCGCCCGGGGCGTCGATTGCACCGATGAGCATTCCGAGCCCGACAACTGGCGCTGCTGGGTCAAGGGCGCCCTGCCGGAGCCCGGCTACACCTACGCCGGCAACAGCCTGAAGTGGGACACGCTGCCGGACGTGCTGGAGAAGGCCGGCGTGTCGTGGCGCATCTATCAGGACCCTAACAACAACTGGACCGGGGCCATGCATGGGGGCCTGGCGTTCGAGAGCTTCCGCACCTGCAAACCCGGCTCGGGCCTCTACGAGAAGGGCATGCGCCCCTGGTCGCTGGAGCAACTGGCCCGTGACGCCCAGGACGGGACGTTGCCGGCGGTGAGCTGGGTGCTGCCCTCGCCCCCGTACTCGGAACATCCCAGCGCCTCCACGCCGGTGCAGGGCGCCGAATTCACGGCCAAGGTGCTGGAGGCCCTGACGGCCAATCCCGAGGTCTGGGGAAAGACGGTCTTCTTCCTCACCTTCGATGAGAACGACGGCCAGTTCGACCATCTGCCGCCGCCTGCCCCGCCGTCGTACGACGCCGACGGCCGGCTGGCCGGCAAGTCGACCTTGGATCTGCGCGGGCACTACTTCTCCGACCCGCAGCGCAAGCACATCGACGCGCGCGACAGCCAGAGCGGCCTGGTGCGGCCGTTCGGCCTGGGGCCGCGGGTGCCAATGTACGTGGTCTCGCCCTGGAGCAAGGGCGGTTGGGTCAGCTCCGAGACCTTCGACCACACCTCGGTGGGTCAGTTCCTCGAGACGCGGTTCGGGGTGACGGTTCCCGGCATCAGCCCCTGGCATCGGGCCGTCTGCGGGGACCTCACCTCGGCCTTCGACTTCGCCAAGCCGAACGACCCGGCGTTCCCGGACCTGCCGGACGTTAGCGGCGCCTCTGCCGTCGTGCTGGAGCACATCCAGCGCCCGCGCATCATGCCTCCGGAACGACCGCAGCCGGTTCATGCTGAGACGGGTGTGCGCCCCTCGCGCGCCCTGCCTTATGTCCTGAACGTCAAGGCCGAGGTCGTGGCGGGGGAGGTGCGGCTAGAGTTCCGCAACGCCGGTCGCGCGGGGGCTGTCTTCCACGTCTACGATCGCCTCCACCTCGACCGGATCCCGCGCCGCTATACCGTCGAGGCCGGGAAGACGATCGCCGACGTTTGGTCGACCGGCGATGACGCCGGCCGCTACGACCTTCTCGTGCTGAGCCACAATGGCTTCCGTCGCGACCTGCAGGGCGGGGCGGGCGGCCGGGTGGAGATCGACCTCCGCTACCGGCCCCAGGCGCGGGAGGCGGATCTGCTGATCGTGAATTCCTCGACCCAGGCCCAGACCGTGGTCATCCGCCACAATGCCTATGGCGAGACGGGTGGCGAGCTTCGTGTCCCGGCGAAGGGCCGCGTCTCCCGGCGGTGGTCGATCGCCGACTCCGGCGACTGGTACGATGTCAGCGTGTCCGCGCCGGGCGTGGAGCGCCGGGCGGCCGGTCGGGTCGAAACCGGCGCGCATGGGATCAGCGATCCCGCCATGGGAACCTAGGGCAGGGCGGGGGCAAAATCGCCCGCAATTCGATCAGCAATGCAGGCACGGTCGCAGCCGGCGGCCGTGCCTTCGCGCGCCGATGCCACCAGCGGCGGGATGGTGCGGAACATTCATTCGAAGATGTCTAAACGAATGAGAAATGTTCATTCCACCGTCATGCGCGGGCTCTATTGATCTCAGCCCGACGGGAGGCCGCCAGGGGCCGCCCGCACGACCGGGGGATGGGTTGTCATGATCAAGAGACACACGCCGACCGCCGCGGCCTTCGCCGCCGCGCTGCTGGCCGGGTGCGCAACGCCGGTGCTGGCCTGGGCCGCGGACGCCGATGCGGACAGCACGGCGCCCAACGTGAGCGAGGTGCTGGTCAAGGGTAAGCGGGCCGACATGGGGTCGGTGAAGGCGGTCGAGGCGGTCGAGTACGGCAACTCGGTCCAGGTGATCACCGCGGCAGACGTGGCCAAGAGCGGCGCGGTTAACTTTGCGGAACTCGCCCAGTTCCTGGTGAAAGGCGTGAACGTCGGCTACTCCCCGGACGAGGGCGAGTACACGATCCGTCTCGACGGCGGCGGCGACCGCGACACGTTGGTGGTGCGCGACGGCGTCCCGCTCTATGACCGCGGTCCAGCCCTCGAGGACATCTGGGGGTCGACCACCATCGACCCACACATGATCGAGCGTGTGGAAGTCTTCCGGGGTGGCAACAGCCTGTTCTTCGGCAGCAACGGTGGCATCGGCGTCATAAGCCTGGTCACCAAGAAGCCGGACGGCACGCGCAAGGGCGAGCTCGGCGTGAGCTACGGCTCGTTCGAGTCGCGGGAGATCTGGGGCAACTATTCATTCCCCATCGACGCCGACGGCCGCCACAGCGTGATGTTCTACGGGTCGATGCAAGCCACCGACGGGCCGCGGATCTTCAATCCGGACGACTTCGTGGACAACGTGCGCGCAGCAGGCGGCGTGCAGACATACCCGCTGAATCGCAACGAAGTGGGGGTGAAGTACTACTGGAAGATCGACGACAGCACCGAACTGCGGCTGAACGGCGAGTACACGGAGTCATGGTTTCAGGACGCGTTCCCGGACCGCGAAATCCACTCACCCAACACCGTGCGATACCCGATCATCGACGCCTCGCTGCAGAAGCGCTGGTCGCCGATGCTGCTCACCGAGGTGGACGGCTACTTCAGCAATCCGAAAATCTGGAACACCGAGCTCTACCCCGACATCTGCCTCGTCCAGGCCGGCTGCGTAAACCCGGCCACGAACGCTCGGGTCCCCTTCGGCGCCTGGTCGGGCAAGGTGTTCGCGAACGGCGCCAACCGCGGCTTCGGCTCCACCAATCAGCGGCGGGCCGGGTTCAAGGAATACGGGCTGACTGTGCGCAACACGGTGAACCTGGGTGAGTACCTGGAGTTCGTCGTCGGCGGGCAGGTGGTCCGCTACCAGGACGACTCCGCCGTCGAGTATCCGGTGGACAATGATCCGGCGACCACCAAGGGCGTCTTCATCGACGCGCGCCCGCGGCTGCCCTTCAGCCCGGACACGGCGATCTCGCTTGCGGTCCGGACAGACTTCCTGCCGGGGTCAGAGAAGCGAACCATCTGGAAATTCGGCGTGCGCCAGCCGCTGCCCTACGGCTTCTACGTCCGCGCCAACGGCGGCACCTCGTACAGCCTGCCCCGCATCACCGAACTGCGGAACGAGTCCTCGACCGTCGTTGGCAATCCGAACCTGCAGACCGAGGAGACCGAGACTTACAACGGCGGCTTCGGCTACGAGCGCCGCTTCGACGGGTTCGCGGTGTCGGCGGAAATCGGCGGCTTCAAGACCGAGATCACCAATCGGATTCGCACGACGACCGACTTCCCGATCCCGGCAAGCAACGGCTTCCCGGCGCGCAACACCTACTACAATGACCCGGCCGTCACGCGCATCCTGGGGGTGACCGCCGACGTCAACCTGAACATCGGCGAGAGCTGGCGCATCAACCTCGGCTATACGGCCCAGGATGCGGCGGCGAAGACCGGCGTGCTCAAGGGCGAGCAGATCGGCGAAACGCCGGCCTGGTTCATTAACGGCATCCTCGAATGGACCTCGCCGGACAAGCGGCTCAACGTCGCCATCATGCCGCGTCTCCAGGGCTCGGAGTTCGCCAGCGGCGGCCTCACGGTCAATGGCGTCCCGCAGATCCGCAAGAACTTCGGCAAGTACACGGTCACCAATGCAACGGTGAACTACTTCCTGGGCGACGACATGCAGTACCAGCTGCAGTTCCGCGTGGTGAACGTCTTCAACGAGAAGTACGCCGAGCGCTACGGCTTCGGAAACCAGCTCTACGGGTCCGCCTTTAATCGCGGGGAGTATACCAACCGCGATCCCCGGTACTTCTTCGGCTATCCGTTCGAAGGCAAGCCCCGCGCCTTCTACGGCACGTTCACGGCGCGCTTCTAGGCGCCGGGCGTCGCCGCGCGCGGCGGGGTGGCCAACCCCTCCGCAGCTCGCCGCGCGCGGCGGCGAACTTCGACCTCCGACCTCAGGTCCGGAGCGCTCTCACCCAACCTGCGTCACCCGGCCAGATGGCGCGTGGAGTCTACGATTGAACCGTCATGATTTTCGGGCGCCGCTGGTCGCGCGCGCCATCGAGGACGCTACGGAAGCCCGCCGGGCGATCGCGGAGGCGAAGGCGATCCTGCTCGACTGGGATGGCTGCGCGGCGATTGCCGACCGCCCCCAGCCTGCGGCGCTGTCGTTGATGGCCGCCCGCCCGGACGCTTTCGCCATCGTCTCCAACAACACCAGCCATGTCCGGGGCTTCTTCACCGACCGGCTGCGGAGCGGCGGCGTGCTTGTAGAACCCGAGCGCGTCATCCTGGCCGGCGTCGAGACGCTGCTGCGCGCGCGGCAGCTTGCCCCACGGCGGACAATGCTGTTGGCCTCGCCGCGGATGGAGGAGGCGGCCCGCCGCATGGGGCTGACCCTCTCCAGCGAGGACGCGGACCTCGTCGTCCTGCTTCGGGACACCCGCTTCTCCTACGCCAAACTCACCCAGGCTGCGAACGCGGTGCGGCGCGGGGCGCGGCTGTTGGTGGGCAATCCGGACCGGACACACCCCTCGACCGAGGATCGTGTCATGCCGGAGACGGGCGCGCTGATGGCCGCCCTCATGACCTGCGTCGAGCCGTCGTCCGCTGACGTGGAGGTGGTGGGGAAGCCCCATCCCACGCTGTTCCTTCGCGCCTGCGCGGCGTTGGCGGTTCGGCCGGAAGAGGCGGTGATGATCGGCGATAACCCCGACACCGACGTGGCCGGGGCCGCGCCGCTGGGCCTACGGTGCATCCTCGTCCAGGGGCCCGCTGGGCTGACCCTGCAGGACCTGATCGTCTGAGCGGCGTCAGAAGCGCTTGCTGGACAGGGTGTCGAACGTGCTGCGCAGGGTTTCGGTCGCGCGATCGTGGTCGGCCAGGGCCAGCGCCGCGATCAGGGCGTCGACCACGCAGAGCTGGGCGATCCGGCTCATCATCGCCTCGGTGCGGAACTTGGTTTCGCGCGCCATGGTGAAGAGCACCACGTCGGCGTGCGCCTGGATGGGCGAGCGGGCGTAGTTGGTGATCACCACGGTCCGGGCGCCCGCCGCCTTGGCCAGTTTAGTGGACATCACCGTCTCATGCGTGGCGCCCGAGTGAGAGATGGTCAGGACCGCGACCCCCGGATCGGTGCGCGAGGCGCTGATCGCCTGGATGTGACTGTCCGTGACCGCCTTGGCGTCGAGCCCGATGCGCAGCATGCGGTAGTGGGCGTCGTCCGCGATCGGGGCCGA
>JAIXTR010000498.1 GCA_027483845.1 Caulobacteraceae bacterium
AATCCCGGCGATGTCGTCGCCTTCTCGACCTTCCTGGTCCACCGGACCGGCGATCAGGGCGATGGCAAGGTGCGTGTGGCCTACAGCGGGCGGTTCAACAATGCGGCGGAGCCGACCTACGCCGCCCACGGCTATCCCACGCCGTACAAGTACTCCTACCAGACCGACCTGATCGTCCCGGACTTTCCCAAGGCCGCGGATCTGGCGCGGATCTTCCCGGGGGCCGTCGATTAGGCGACGGCCGGCGCGAGGGCCGAGATCGGGATGACGTAGTCCGTGTGCTTCTGCGCAGGGTCGCCCACCGCCTCCCCGCGTATGAACTGCGGCGCATAACCCAGCGCTCGCGCCTGTCCGTTGAAGGCGGCGTGATTGTGCGGATGGGCCTGGGTGAGGACGAACAGACCCACGTCCTTCGGCGCGAAGATGAAGTTCTGCATCGCCGATCCGGTGGGAGCCATGATCGCGGCGGCGCTCTGGAACAGCCGCACCTGCTCCGTGAAGGTCAGGGTCTCGGTCATGACCGTCTGGTAGCCATGGCGCTCCAGGAAGCCCCGGACCTCGTCCTCATTACGTATCCGGCGCCACTCGCGGTTGGCGCGGGAGAGATAGTACTTCCCGCCCGTCGGGGGGGTAGGCCCGAGGGCCTGTTCAACCTTGTCTCGCAGGAATGCGTAGCTCCGCACCGAGGCGCAGCAGGCGACGAAGTCCGGCATGTCGTTCGGCAACAGGTGGATCACGAAGAACGTGGGGGTGGGCGCGTAGAGCAGCCGGCGGACCCTCAAACCCTCGCCACGGCGCAGGGTGATCACGGGGTTGGGGCAGATCATGCGCAGCAGTTCCAGGTGGCTGGCCGGCATCCCCTCGTCGACGATGATCGGCCGGCCGGCGAACGCCGGATGCTGCTCCAGGAACTGCAGCCGCGGGGCGAACTCGCCCACCCAGTGTCCGAAGTGGTTGCTGGCGGGGCCGGCGAGCCAAATTCCCTCGTCGAGATCGCGCATGACAAACGAATCGGCGCGGATCCGGAGCTTGTCGCCCGCCAAGCCGGCGAAGGCCGCGTCCGAGCGGTGATCGACGAACCGACCATACTCGGGATGTCCCCCCGCTTCGTTCAGAGCGAAGCCGTCGGAGGTCAGGACCATGTGCGAATAGGCGAAGACCCGGACGTCCGGCAGATCCACGACATAGGGCGTGTTGCCTTTGACGTAGCTGGTCGGCGCATCGCTGCCGATGGCCTGGATGGGGATCGATTCCACCTCGCCCGCGTCGAACACCGCGACTCCCGATCGGCGCGACCAGGCCAGGGCGTTGTCCTGGGTCACGAGGATGGGCGCCGGAGCCGGGGCGCCGCCCATGCGCCGCCATCCGTCGTCGATTTCCGCGACAGCCAGGCCGGCGAACAATTCGTTGTAGAGCGCCTGGGCGTCGGGCAGGCCATTCAGGGCGACGGTCACATCAAGCAGCCGCAACGCCGCCTCGACATGTCCGGGGTTGTGGCGGGCAGCCGTCTGCAAGGCCACCTGCGCCGCCTCAAGGTTTCCCAGGGCGGTGTGGGCCGCACCCAGCAGCAGACTGTTGTGCCAGCCACCGGCGCCGAGCGCCGCCGCCCGCGCGCAATAGCCCACGGCCTCCGCATGGCGAGCCTGCCTCAGGGCCACAAAGCCCAGGATGTAGTGCGCATCGCCGAGGTCGGCGTGTTGCAGGACCTGCTGGCAGAGCGCCGCGCCTCCGGCGAGGTCGCCGCGGTTCACGGCGGCGGCGGCCGACTGCAGCAGTTCGTCGGGACTCGTCGCCATCGCTCGCCTTCGACCCTCCGGCCAGCGGCAAGAGATCGGGCGCTGGCGTCCTCGGGCGGTGCTGTACTACAGGGCCTAGGAACCGCCAATGAGCGCCACCGACGTGGCAGGAGAGACCGGCATGGGATCGACCGTGGCGATCATGCAGCCCTACTTCCTGCCGTACGCCGGCTATTTCAGACTGATCTCCGGCAGCGACACCTTCGTGGTCTACGACTGCGTCCAGTTCCCCCGCCGCGGCTGGGTGCACCGGAACAAGTTGCGCGATCCGCAGGGCGTCGAGCAGTGGCTGACCCTCCCGCTGCAGCCGGCGCCGCAGGATGTCCGGATCGACGCGCTTGCCTTTCCCGACGACGCTGCCGAGGAGTTGGACCGGCGCCTGCGGCCCTTCGCGCTCCAGAGCGCGACGGGAGATGCAGCTTCACTGATCGCGACCATGCGCGATCTTAAGGGCCGCCCGGTCGACCACATCGTCCAGCTTCTAACCGAAGTCTGCCGCCTGCTCGACGTGCCGTTCAATTCGATCCGGTCGTCGTCGCTGGAGGTGCCGGCCACATTCCGCGGCCAGGATCGCATCCTCGAGATTTGCCGGCGGGTCGGGGCCACGCGCTATATCAATGCGCCGGGCGGCAGAGACCTCTACGACCCCGCGGCTTTCGCAGCGGCCGGCGTCGCGCTGCAGTTCCTGCCGCCGTTCGACGGTCCGACCGGCTCGATCCTCCAACGGCTGCTCGACGATCCGGCCGCGCAGATCCGCGCCGAGCTCTACGACTGGAGTCCGCAGGACTGAGCGCCGGCGCCCTCAACTTCGACAGCCGACGCGCCGTCAGCGCGCATCCGACGTGCGAGCGCAGGGCGCGACCATCGGCGCAGCCCTGCGAAGTGGACCGCA
>JAIXTR010000207.1 GCA_027483845.1 Caulobacteraceae bacterium
AGGGCGACGGGCAAGGAGTGCGATTCCGCGCATGAGCGCTTCCCAGGCGGAACAGATCGCCGGCGTCCGGCCGATCCTGCGGCGCGTGGTGGCCAACGCGGGCCTGCTGCTGGGCGGCCGAACCGTCAACGCCCTCCTGAGCCTGGCCTTCATGGCGATCGCCGCCCGTGCGCTGGGCGCCGCGGAGCTTGGCGTCTTGGTGCTAATCCAGGCGTTCGGCCAGTTCCTGGGCGAAGTGGTCAAGTTCCAGTCCTGGCAGACCATCCTGCACTACGGCGCCCGTCCGGCGGCCGAGGGCCGGGTCAAGGATTTCCAGCGCGTCCTGCGCTTCACCCTGCTGCTCGACCTGGCCAGCACGGTTCTCGGGATCGCGGTGGGCGTGATCGGCGCGATCGCTTTCGCCGGCGTGCTAGGGTGGGGCCAGGCCGAGGCGCCGGCCGCCGCGCTGTTCATGTTCTCGATCGCCTTCATGGTCTCGGCGACGCCACTCGGGCTTCTGCGCCTCTTCGACCGCTTCGACGTGCTGGCGTGGCAGGCCGGCCTAATCTCGTTCATCCGAGTTATCGGCGGGGGCGTGGCCTTCCTGCTGGGGGCGGGGATGGAGGGCTTCCTGCTGGCGACCGCCCTGGCGACCTTCGGCAGCTGGCTCTACCTGGCCGGCTCGGCGGTGATCGAACTGAGGAAGCGCGGCTTGCTGACCGACTTCAGCTGGCGGGGCCCGCTGACCGAAGGCATGCCCGGCGCCTGGCGGTTCGCCTGGAACACCAATCTGGCCACCACCCTCGATGTGGCCTTCACCCATGTCGCCACCCTGATCGTCGGCGCGCTGGTCGGCCCGTCACAGGCCGCGTTCTGGCGGGTGGGCCGCCAGGTCGCCGACGCCCTGGCCAAGCCGGCGAAGCTGCTGACCCCGGCGCTCTACCCCGAACTGGCGCGCCTCCGCGCCGAGGACCGCCACCACGCCATGTGGCGGCTGGCGCGCAACGTCGGCTTGCTCGCCGGTGGCGTGGCCCTGGTGATGCTGGCCGCGAGCTGGCTGGCCGGCCCGGCCCTGCTGAAGCTGGTGATGGGCCCTGCGTTCGAACCGGCGGCGGCGGTCATGACCTGGCAGGTTGGCGCGGCCGTCATCGGCGTCTTCGCCCTGCCGCTCGAGCCGATGTTGATCTCACTTGGCAAGCCGGGAGCCGCGGTGCGGGTCAGATTGGCGGTCAGCGCCGGCTTCCTGGCCATGCTCCCCTTTCTCGTCACGACGTTCGGCCTTATAGGCGCGGGCGCTGGTCTGGCTGCGGCAGCGGGCGCCCTTGCCCTGGGCATGCTGTGGTTCATTCTGCGAGAGAACGGGACTCGGCAAGCGGCGGCGACGCCCGCGCCTGAGCCCGAGAGTCTGAAAGGCGACGTTTGACGGCTACTCCTACCGCGCCGGACCGCCCGTTCCACCGGGACGGCTTCGCGACCCTCACCGAGGCGCTCGATTTCGCGGCCAACGGTCCCACCGGCATCAACCTCTACGGCCTCCGCGGCGAACTGATCGAAGCCATCCCCTACGGCGACCTGCGCGCGCGGGCCCGCGCCCTGGCCGCGCGCTTCCTGGCCGCGGGCCTGCAGCCCGGCGACCGGACGGGGCTGGTCGCTGACACGGACGTCGACTTCGTCGTGGCCTTCTTCGCCTGCCAGTACGCGCGGATCATCCCGGCGCCCCTGCCCCTGCCCGCGCCGCTCGGCGGCCGCGACGCCTATGTGGAGCAGATCGGCCGGATGCTGGCGTCGGCCAGCGCCGCCGCTGTGTTCGGGTCGGAGACCCTGATGCCCTGGCTTCGCGACGCCGCGGCGATCGCGGGCACGCGCCTGGTTATGACGGTGGCCGGCCTGCCGGAGGCTGCGCCCGTCGACCTCCCGGCCCCGCAGCCCGACGACCCCAGCTACGTCCAGTTCTCGTCCGGCAGCACCCGCAATCCCACGGGCGTGCTCTGCACGCACCGCGCGCTGATGGCCAACGCCCTGGCGTCCACACGCGAGGGGCTGCAGGTGACGCCGGCTGACCGCGCGATTTCGTGGCTGCCGCTCTATCACGACATGGGCCTGGTCGGATTCCTGCTGATGCCGCTGTCGGCCCAGATGTCGATCGACCTGATGCCGACCGGCGCCTTCGTCCGGCGGCCGCTGCTGTGGCTGGACCTGCTCTCGAAGAACGGCGCGACCATCTCCTACAGCCCCAGCTTCGGCTATGAGCTCTGCGCCAAGCGCGGCGATGGCACGCGTGAAGGTCTGGACCTCTCCCGCTGGCGGATTGCCGGCTGCGGCGGCGATATGGTGCGGCCCGGCCCCCTGAACGCCTTCGCCGAGCGCTATCGTAGCGCCGGCTTCCGCCATACCGCCTTCGTGGCCAGCTATGGCATGGCCGAGGCGACCCTTGGGCTCTCGATGGCCCCGCTCGAAACCGGCCTTGTGTTCGACACCGTCGACGTCGACCGGATGGAAACGGACGGTGTCGTCCAGACGGGCGAAGGCTCGCGTTCACGCGCTTTCGTCCGCTGCGGCCGTATCTTCAGCGGCCACGACCTGGAAGTCCGCGGCGACGATGGCCAGGCGCTGGCCGAGCGCCAGGTCGGTCGGGTCTTCGTTCGCGGTCCCAGCCTCATGCGCGAGTACTTCGGCGATCCCCAGGCGACCGCCGCCGTGCTGTCGCCCGATGGCTGGCTCGACACCGGAGACCTGGGCTACCTCGTCGACGGCCAGATCGTGCCGACCGGACGCGCGAAGGATCTGATCCTGTTGAACGGCCGCAATGTATGGCCGCAGGATCTGGAGTGGACGGCGGAGTCCGAGGTCGAGCGCCTGCGAAGCGGCGACGTGGCCGCGTTCTCGATCGACGACACCGACGGCGAACAGCTCGTGGTCCTGGTCCAGGCGCGCAGCAGCGACCCCGAGGTGCGCCAGGCGCTCTGCACGGATGTCGCGGCGGTCCTGCGCGCCCGCCACGGGGTCGAGCCACGCGTGGAACTGATCGGCCACAACACCCTGCCCCAGACCTCGTCCGGCAAGCTCAGCCGATCCAAGGCCCGCACTCTGTTCCTCAGCGGGGCCTTCCGCCAGGAGGAGCCGGCCTGACCGCGCGGGTCGGTTCCGGCAAGCTCGCGGCGGTCACGGGAGCCACGGGCTTCCTGGGCCGCCAGATCGTCCGCGCCCTGTCCGATGACGGATGGCGAGTGCGCGTCCTGTCGCGGCGCGATCCGATCGACCCGATCTGGCGCGAAGTGACGCCCGAGGTCGTGGTCGGCGACCTCGGCGACCAGGCAGCTCTGGCGCGCATCTGCGCGGGCGCCGATCTGGTGGTCCACGCGGCGGGCCTGGTGAAAGCCCGCAGCCGCGCCGCGTTCGACGCGGTGAATGTCGAGGGCGCGCGGCGCTTAGCCGAGGCGGCCATCGAGGCGCCGCACGTCCTGCTGGTCTCCAGCCTGACAGCCCGCGAGCCCCAACTCTCGCACTACGCAGCCAGCAAGCGCGCTGGCGAGGACGCCATGGCCGCGGTGCTGGGCGAACGCCTGACGATCACCCGACCCTGCGCGATCTATGGGCCTGGCGATGTGGAACTGCTGCCGGTTTTTCGCGCAGCGGCGGTCAGCCCCGTGCTGCCGTTGCTGAATCCCAATGGACGCGTGGCGATGATTCATGTCGAGGACGCCGCCCGCCAGACGGCCGCGCTTGCTGCAATGCGGCCGTCCGCGCGCCCCATCGTTCTGTGCGACGCGCGGCCCGACGGCTATTCCTGGCGCGAGCTGATGGAGGCCGCGGCCCGCGCCTGCGGCCACAGGCCGCGGTTGGCGCCCGTTCCGGACGCCCTGGTCCGTGCAATCGGAATCACAAATGATTTCACATTGCTGCTCGGGCAAACGCCCATGTTAAGCGCGGCCAAAGTCCGCGAACTGCTGCATCCGCACTGGGGCGCCTCCCCCGAGGAGCTATCGGAGGTGCGGCCAGCCGCAAAATACGACCTCGACAACGGCTTTGCCGACACGGTCGCGTGGTACCGCAATGCGGCATGGATGAAACATTAGCTGCGGTTTTGTGACCCGCTTTCGCCACGCGCGGGTGGAAAAACACCTCGGACAGGCTTAGGTACCCGCTTGGCGTTAAGAGTCAT
>JAIXTR010000065.1 GCA_027483845.1 Caulobacteraceae bacterium
CCCTGGCGGCGCGGCTGACCGGCGCGGCCAGCGAGCTGAAGGCCGGCGAATACGAGATCAAGTCCGGCGCCTCGATGGCCAAGGTCCTGGCCGACATCCGCGCCGGCAAGGTCGTGCGGCGCGCCATCACCATTCCCGAGGGCTGGACCAGCGCCATGGTGCTGGACGCGGTCAACGCCGCGCCGGTCCTGACCGGAACCGCGACCGAGCCGCCGGAAGGCGCGGTCCTGCCCAGCACCTACGACATCCAGCGCGGCGAGGACCGGGCGGCGGTGATCCAGCGGATGCGCGACGCCCACGACAAGCTGCTGGCCGAGCTGTGGGCCGGCCGCCAGCCGGGGCTGCCCCTCAACTCGCCGCAGGAGGCCGTGACCCTGGCGTCCATCGTCGAGAAGGAAACCGGCGTCGCCTCGGAGCGGCCGCGGGTGGCGGCGATCTTCATCAACCGCCTGCGGGCGGGCATGCTGCTGCAGAGCGATCCGACGATCATCTACGGCCTCACCAAGGGCCGGCCGCTGGGGCGTGGCATCCGCGCTTCGGAGTTGGCGGCCGACACGCCGTGGAATTCGTACAAGGTCGCCGGCCTGCCGCCGGGCCCGATCGCCAACCCGGGCCGCGACGCCCTGGCGGCGGTGCTGAACCCGCCGAAGACGGACGAGCTCTACTTCGTGGCCGACGGGACGGGCGGACACGCCTTCGCCACCACCTACGAGGACCACAAGCGCAATGTGGACCGCTGGCGCGCCGTCGAGCGCCAACGCGCGGCGGGGCGGTGATGGCGCTGGATCTTTTCCCTCCCCTTCATGGGGAGGGACCGGCCGCAACGCGGCCAGGGTGGGGATGCGTGGGTCGTCGGGCGGCGCGGAGGCTTCGTTCGGGTCTCCCCACCCGTCTCGCTTCGCTCGCCACCCTCCCCATGAAGGGGAGGGAAAACTAATGCCGATATCGGGGATGACCGGGTTCGGGCGGGCCGAGGGGGCGCACGCGGGCTGGAGCTGGGCGGTCGAGGCGCGGAGCGTCAACGGCCGGAACCTGGAGGTGCGGTTCAAGGGGCCGCCCGGGTTCGAGGGGCTGGAGCGCGCGGCCAAGGAGGGGGCGCAGGCCCGCTTCCAGCGCGGCAACATCACCGTGGGCGTCCAGGCCAAGCGGTCCGAGGGCGCGGTCTCGGTGCGGGTCAATGTGGACCAGCTGGAGCGCTACCTGGCGCTGGGGGCGCCGTTCATGGCCGACGGGCGGATCGCGCCGCCGCGGCTGGACGGCCTGCTGGCGCTGCGCGGCGTGATCGAGGCGGACGACGCCGGGATGGACCCCGACGCCCAGGCCGAGCTGGAGGCCGCCATCGCCGCCTCGGTGGCTGTGGCGCTGGACGGCCTGTTGCGGGCGCGGCGCGAGGAGGGGGCCTCGCTGCTGGGCGTGCTGAGCGCCCAGGTGGATCGGATCGGCGACCTGCAGGATCAGGCGGGCCGCGTCGCCGCCGGCCAGCCGGCCGCCGTCAAGGCCCGGTTCGAGGCGCGGTTGACGGAGCTGGCGGGCGAGGCGGCCACCGAGGAGCGCATCGTCCAGGAGGCGGCCGTCCTGGCGGTGAAGGCCGACGTTCGCGAGGAGCTGGACCGGCTGGCCGGACACGTGGACGCCGCGCGGGCCTTGCTGGCGAGCGACAGCGCCGTGGGGCGGCGGCTGGACTTCCTGACCCAGGAATTCATGCGCGAGGCCAACACCCTTTGCTCCAAGGCGCAGCTTGCGGCCTTGACGACGGTCGGCCTGGACCTCAAGGCCACCATCGAACAGTTCCGCGAGCAGGTGCAGAATGTCGAGTAGCGTGGCGCCGCCGCGGGCGGTCGGTTCAATGGATAGCGCGTCGCGCGGAGAATGCTGACTTTGACGCCGGACGATCACGCCAAACCCTGG
Organism: Caulobacteraceae bacterium; assembly: GCA_027483845.1. Taxonomy (GTDB): domain Bacteria; phylum Pseudomonadota; class Alphaproteobacteria; order Caulobacterales; family Caulobacteraceae; genus Phenylobacterium. The sequence goes on from JAIXTR010000065.1 coordinate 1,909, forward strand.
GAAACGACGCGCCGCGGCCTGCTGCTGCTGGTGTCGAGCCCGGCGGGCGCGGGCAAGACCTCGCTGACGCGGCGCCTTGTCGCCGACCACTCGGACCTGACCCTGTCGATCTCGGCCACCACCCGACCGGCGCGCCCGGGCGAGGAGGAGGGGCGGGAGTACTACTTCAAGACCCGCGCCGAGTTCGAGGCGATGATCGCCGCCGGGGAGTTCCTGGAGTGGGCGACGGTCAACGGCAACTACTACGGGACGCTGAAGGCCACGGTGATGACCGCGCTCGAGGGCGGCCACGACGTGCTGTTCGATATCGACTGGCAGGGCGCGGCCCAGATCGCCGAGAAGGCCCCGCACGACAGCGTGCGCCTGTTCATCCTGCCGCCGGCCTGGGACGACCTGGAGCGGCGCCTGCGGGCGCGGGCGCAGGACACCGAGGAGACGATCAAGTCGCGGCTTGAGCTGGGCCGGGAGGAGATCCTGCACTGGGCGAACTACGACTACGTCATCGTGAACAAGAACTTCGACCGGGCTTACGCAGACCTGGGCCACATCTACCGCGCCGAGCGGATGAAGCCGGGGCGGAACTCGTGGCTGCCGGGGTTCGTGGAGGACCTGCTGGCCGATGCCGCGGGCGGGCGTGAGGTGGTCGAGCCGCCGAAGACGCCGTTGCTGCGGCCGGTGCAGAAGTAGGGGTTTCGTCGAGGAGGCCGGGGGCGGGCGGCTGGGCTGTCCCGCAGGGCCTGGTCTTCGACGTTGGTGGCGCTTCGGCGTGCGTGAGATCGACCACGAACCACACGAACCACACGAACGGGCTGTGCGTGGGGAGGGGCGGAACCGGCCCTTAGCGGACCTTTATCGGGCTAGGCGGTAAGGTTGAAAGTTAGTCAGCGATGGCCGTGACGGTGGCCGTCGCTGCGGTCCGTGTCCCTTCGCTTACATCAAGGCCCATTCGATCCGCTTCCACTTGCTCCAGATATGCGACGACCGCTGATGTCGGCGGCGGCTGTCCACTCCTTGGCGACCTCGGCGCGGTCCGCTTCCAGGCAGACAGGCGAAGGTCCGGTTTGTGGCGCTGTGCTTAGGATCGCTCTCGACCTGTAGCGGAAGTACGGCGTTCGCTTTAGACCCGCACGGGCTGAACACGGGGACCACAAAATGTCAGAAGGTGCTGGCGCCGCGGAAGATCGCTATCTCGTGCCTGGGACGAAGGTGCGTCACGACTACTACTGGAACGGCGAGGAAAGCATAACGTCAGAGTTCGGAATTGTCGTGCATTGCTGGCTCGATGACGAGATCGGCATGTTCGATTGCCTCATCGCATTCTTTGGCGATGCGTTGCCAACTGGGGAGCCAGCCAAGAAGCCGTACGTTCTGCGATACGCAGCCGTGGGCTTGGTCGAGATCCCATAATGAAGGCCACTCGCAAGTCCCCTTTCCACCACTGGCGAGTTTCGCGAGGTCCGCTTTCAGGCCACGCGGCGAATGTCCGGTTTGTGGCCCTGCGCCGAAGACCGCTTCCGACCCGTCGCGGACCTTGCGAAGGTCGGCTTCTCGGCGACCTAGAACCGCGATGGCTTTGGCCTGTGGTGCGGGTCAGCTGTGTCGCGCGATCCGGACGATCTGCGGGGCTTGGGCGTCCATGAACATGTAGGCGCGACCCAGTAGGGCTTGCTTGCCGAACCGGTCAAACTTGTTGGGCCCTTGCGGTGTGATGAGCACTTCCGACGGCGTTAGGCCCTGAAGATGCTTCGCCTCGATCTCCGCCCAATGGGCATCTGCGATGTCGTGCAGGACTACGTTCACTGCCGGGTGGTTGTAACGAACGAGGATATTGCCGTCGTCCATCGGGCTCGGGTTCATGTCCGGATGGAAGTGGAAGATGTCCGAAAGCACCTTAGCCGAAAAGGCCGCGGCCTCGCTCTCGGCAAGTCCGTCATCCAGGATTACGCAGGTCCCGTTCTGAAAGATCGCGAAGTCCCGCTTCCCGTTCGAATAGTAGGAAATCCGGTCTGCGACGCGATCCAGAGGCTGACCGAAGGACGGCTTCCAGGTTGGGACTGGCGGAGATCCTGCGCTCACCGTAGGCGCGGCCTTGGCCTGCCCAGCTCCTAGAAAGCCCGACAGCCCCGCTAGAAATGATCGCCTCATCAAACGCCAACCCCCCACCACATCCGATTAGCCTGCCAAACCCCAGCCCGCTCGCCAACGGTCTAGTTCTCGCCGCCAAGCCAACGTCCGCAGTCCACCCATCTCCGACGTTGGGCAGGTCCGCTTTAGCGCCAACTCGTCGAACGTCTGGTGTTGAGCACCGCGCCGACTTCAGCTCTCGACCCGTTGCGAGCGTCATGTCTGCCTCCTCTCCCCCCGAGCGAAGCGAAGAGTGGGGAGAGGGTAGGGAGAGGGGCGACGCAGGCGCCACCTCAGCGCCAGGTTCAGCCAGAACCCCGTCCTGAAGGTCGCCATGGCGCCGAGGGTGGGTCATGGCTGGACCGCCGTGCAAGCGGCGTGTCGTGCGTCGCCCCTCTCCCTGCCCTCTCCCCTCTCTTCCCCCGGCTCAAGGCCGGGGTCGGGGGGAGAGGAGGTGGGCGTGACGGTCGCGCGCCTACTCTGGCGGCGTCCGCTGGACCTGGCGGTACCAGACGAGCTGCTCGCTGGTGGCCAGGAGTTTGCCGTCGCGGCGCCAGTAGGTGGAGCGTTCGTCGGAGGCGCCGCCGGCGCCGACGCGGCCTTCGTACTCGACCAGCAGATAGTCCTCGCCGGCCGCGGCGACCTCTTCGGCGGTCGCGTGCAGGTAGATCGTTAGGGACAGGGTCGTGGTCATCACCGAATGGCCCAGGGCGTAGAAGGCGCGCGGGGGCGAGTTGTCGGTGAGCATGCCCAGCATGGGCTTGTTCCACGGGCCGAGGCGCGGGCGCACCCAGGCGGTGGAGTAGGAATTGGCGCTCGGCTGGATGGGGAAGGTCTCGGTGGTGCGGCGCTCGAAGGCCTGGGCGCCGAAGTGGCGGGCGCCGCCGGGGCTCATCGGTGTGGGCAGGGTCTCGGGCGCGGGCGCGTCGGGCATCCTGGCGAACAGGAAGGCCGGGGTGTCGGGGCGCCGCGCCAGGGTGACGATGGCGTGGACGCCGGTCTCCTCGGCGCCGGCGTTTCGCAGGTCGACCTCCCAGGCGCCGATCGAGCCGCCCTGGCGCAGCCGCCGGGTCCGGATCTCGATCTCGCCTTCGCGCAGACCCGACACATAGGTGAGCGTGATCGACAGGGGCTCGCCCTTGGCCTCCGGCTCGGCGCTCACGACGTTGAGGCAAAGGCCGATGGGATAGCCGCCCCACAGCGGCCCGTTGGGGTTCTTCCATTCAGGACCGGCCTGGGTGGACCAGCGGCCCGGGCCTTGGGGCGTGAGGGCGAAGAGAACGGCGTCGGCGAGGCTCATGCGCCCGGGCTTACCCTGCCGGGGAGGTGCGTGGGAAGCCGGACGCAGGGTCAGGGGCGCGAGGGCGTCGGCGGAGCCGCTGGCGCGGTCAGATGACGCCGTCGTCGCGCAGGGCGGCGGCCTTGGGCGTGAGGGGGACGGTGCGGGGCAGGGCGGCCAGGACCTGCCGGGCGGTGGCGAGGTCGGGCAGGGTGACGTGCAGGGCGCCGCGCGCGGCGTCGATGTCGAGCGTGGCGCCGAGCAGGCCCTTGCCGGCGTGGACGCGGGTCAACTCCGCGTAGGGCCAGAGGGTCTGGCGGAACAGCTTGAAGGCCAGGCCCTCGGGCGTGAGCCGCAGCCGCGGGTTGATGCTGTTGCGGGACATGCCGCCGAAGCCGCCGCGGAGGAGAAGGCCGACGACCGGCACGTCGACGCCGCCGGCGTCGTCCTGGGCGAGAGGCTGGCCGGGGGACGGGGCCAGCCGACGGCGCCGGGCGCGGTTCATGGCGACGCCAAGGCCGGCGATGAGGACCAGGAGCGCCACGGGCAGGATGGGGGCGAGTTGCGTCATGCCCAGAGGTCCTGAAGGCAGGGATCGCCCTTGGGGGGCCAGCCGGTCTGTTCGCCGTGACACGAGCCGCTGAGCACGACGCCTCCGATGGTGGCCCCCGAGATGGGGGGATCATGCGCGGAGGATCCGCGGCTTGACCAGCGGCGGACGCAGGTGTTCTGGGTTTGTTCTTGACATTTCCATGGGATTGTGGGAGGATTGCGTCAGCGTCGAGTGCTGCGCCCTGACCGGCGAGGGCCCTCCGCGATCTTCCAGTGACAATGTCAGAACGGGGTGTGGCGATGGCGAAATCGGGCGCAACGGCGGCCGTGCGCGCGGATGGGCGGCGGTCGTACAATCGACGGACCTACGAGAAGAAGCTGGCGGCGGTGACGGCCGTCTGCGCGCGGATCGAGATGGGGGAGACCCTGGCCGAGGCCTGCCGCTGTCCGACCGCGCCGCCGTGGTCCAGCCTGCAATGGTGGCTGGGGCGCTATCCGGAACTGCGGGCGATGGTGGACGCGTCGCAGGCGGTGGCGGCGGAGGCGTTCGGCGCGCGGCGCGCGCCCTATCGGCGGTGGGCGCCGGAGATCGCGGCGGAGGTGCTGGCGCGGGTGGAGGCGGGGCGCGGGCTGGACGAGGTGTGCGCCCAGCCGGACATGCCGGCCTATTCGACGGTGATGCGATGGGTGAAGGAGCGGCCCGACTTCTACCAGGCCTATATGCTGGCGCGGGCGACGCAGGCGGACCGGCTGTTCGACCTGGCCTGGCGGATCGCGCTGGAGGCGGAGGAGGACAGCACGCGCACGGCGCGGCTCAAGATCCAGACGCTGAAGTGGCGGTGCGCGAAGCTGGCGCCGCGCCGGTACGGGACGCAGCGGGCGCAGCCGGCGGAGGACGCGGTGGCCGAGGTGGCGCCAACGGCGGCCAAGCCCGTCGTGAGCTTCGAGATCCGGCGCTTCGCGGCGACGCCGGACGGGCAGGTGGTGGAGACGACGCGGGCGGTGCGGGGGATGTCGCGGGAGGCCGTCGTCGCCTTCCATCAGGCGATCCGGGAGGGGCGGATCACCCTGGCCGAGCTGGACGCGCGGATGGCGGGCGGGGAGCCGGCCATGGTCGGTCCCGAGCCGGGCGTCCCTGGGGGCGTCCATGGGGGCGATTAGGAGGCGAGGGGAGGCGCTGCGACGTTCCGTCGCTGCGTTTCGCGGGGGCCAGCGGGCGGCGTCCGCCTGTCGCTGTGCCGCTTGTTAAGTTTTTGGGCGGCCCAATGGGCGTGGTCGGTCAGGCTGCGTCCCCTCGTGGGCGGCCGTGCCGACGGCGAGACGGTACGAGGCAGTAGAATGGCGACCTTCCCCTGGTCGAACGACGCGGGCGCGACGCTCAGCGCCTTGAAGACCTCCTTTGCGATCATCGAGTTCGAGCCGGACGGCACGATCATCACCGCCAACCCGATGTTCTGCCAGACCATGGGCTATGGGCTGGACGAGATCGCCGGGCGCAAGCACAGCCTGTTCGCCCTGCCGGGCGTGGCGGAGAGCCAGGACTACAAGGATTTCTGGGCGCGGCTTGGGGCGGGCGAGTTCGATTCTGGCGAGTACAAGCGCGTGGCCAAGGGCGGTCGCGAGGTGTGGCTGCAGGCGTCCTATACCCCGGTGCTGGGCGCCAATGGCCGCACGGTCAAGGTGGTCAAGCTGGCGCTGGACATCACCAAGGCCAAGATGAAGGCCGCCGAGGACGCCAGCATCCTGCAGGCGCTGTTCCGCTCGCAGGCGGTGATCCAGTTCGACGTGAACGGCGTGATCCTGGACGCCAACGAGAATTTCGAGAAGACCAGCGGCTACACCCGCCAGGAGCTGATCGGCAGCCATCACCGGATGCTGGCCGAACCCAGCTATGCCGCCAGCGCCGACTATGCCGCCTTCTGGGAGCGCTTGCGCCGGGGCGAGTTCATGGCCGACGAGTTCCGCCGGATCGGCAAGGGCGGGCGCGAGGTGTGGCTGGAGGCGTCGTACAATCCGGTGTTCGACGCGGACCGCAAGATCACCCGGATCATCAAGTTCGCCACCGACCTGACGGCGCGGATGAAGAACCTGTCCCTGGTGGGCGACGCCCTGGCGCGGCTGGCGGACGGGGATCTGACGGCGCAGGTTGAGCAGCCCCTGATGTCGTCGATGGACCAGCTGCGCGTGGACTTCAACGCCGCGGCGCGGGCGCTGCATCAGGCGCTGGCCGAGGTGTCGACGGGGGCGACGGCCATCCATGCGGGCGTCAACGGCATCGCCCGGGCGTCGGACGACCTGTCCCACCGGACCGAGAACCAGGCCAACAGCCTGCAGCGCACGGCCGCGGCGCTGGACCAGATCACCGCCACGGTGAAGCGCTCGGCCCAGAGCGCCAAGGAGACCAATGCGGCGGTGTCGGTGACCCGCAGCGAGGCCGAGCACTCGGGCGAGATCGTGACCCAGGCCTTCGAGGCCATGGCGCAGATCGAGGCCTCGTCGCAGGAGATCGGCCAGATCATCGGGGTGATCGACGAGATCGCCTTCCAGACCAACCTGCTGGCGCTGAACGCCGGCGTCGAGGCGGCGCGGGCGGGCGAGGCGGGGCGCGGCTTCGCGGTCGTGGCCTCGGAGGTGCGGGCGCTGGCGCAAAGGTCCGCCGAAGCCGCGCGGGCGATCAAGACGCTGATCTCGGCGTCGTCGCAGGAGGTGAGCCGTGGCGTCGGCCTGGTCGGCGAGACCGGCACGGCGCTGAAGTCCATCGTCGGGAAGGTGGCGGAGATCGACGCCCTGATCGGCGAGATCACCGCCTCGGCCCAGGAACAGTCGGCCAGCCTGGGCGAGGTCAATGCGGCCATCGCCCAGATGGACCAGGTGGTGCAGCAGAACGCCGCCATGGTCGAGGAGACCACCGCCGCCAGCCATGCCCTGACTACCGAGGTCGGCGACCTGACGACCGTCGTGGGGCGGTTCCGGGTGGCGCGCAACCCGACGGGGCAGGTCATGCCCTACGCCATGGCGAGCTGACGCCTCAGCGGAAGACGCTGATCAGCATCGGGGCCAGGTTGATGAGGATCAGCAGGCCCAGGCCGATGACCATGGCCCGGCCGATCAGCTTCTTGCGGCGCTCGGCGGCGGCGGCGTCGGGGGCGGGATCGGGAGGCAGGTCGGTCATCCGGCGCTTCTAGCACCGTTTTCGGACGTCGTGGCGCGTCAGAAGCGCTCGCAGGCCAGGCCGTCGCGGTCGGGGTCCTGGTCGATGGTGTAGGCCGCCGAGCCGGCCGGGATGTCGAAGACATTGGCGTCGTGGGCGTCGGCGCAGTCCGGATAGGGGCGGACCGGCAGGTCGTCGTGCAGGGCGTGGCTCAGGCTGGGCCGCACGACCGGGTACATGCGGTCCAGGCCGACGCCGATGGCCACCAGGCAGAGCGTGAGGCAGGCCACGAGGATCACGTCCACCGGGCCCATGACGATGCGGTGGCGGCGTCCGCCAACCCCTCCCTGGCGCCGCCACGCCTGGTAGATCTGGAGCTGCATCCGGGCCGCCTTGTCGAGGCCTTGGCGGCCTTCGAGGGCCTGGCTCTGGAGGTGGGGCGTGGACACGTGGGAAAGATGCCCGGCGATGGGAAAGGCGTCGTGAAGGGGTTAGGTTAAAGGCCGGGGTGCGGCGCCTGACCGCACCCGAGGACGCGGAGAGACGAGTGGAAATCCTGCAGCAGCACCGGACCCAGGGCGGGGTGCTGACCTATGGCCGGCACGACAGCGCGGCCACCGGGACGGCGATGAAGCTGTCCGTTTTCACGCCGCCCGGCGCGGGGCCGTTCCCGGCGCTGTACTGGCTGTCCGGCCTGACCTGCACCGAGGACAACTTCACCACCAAGGCCGGGGCCTATGCGGCCGCGGCGGCGCATGGGGTGATGATCGTGGCCTGCGATACCAGTCCGCGGGGCGAGGGCGTGGCGGACGATCCGGCCTACGACCTGGGGCAGGGGGCAGGGTTCTATGTGGACGCCACGGAGGCGCCGTGGGCGCCGCACTTCCAGATGGAGAGCTATGTCACCCGCGACCTGATCGCAGCCGTCGAGGGGGCATTCCCGGCGGACAGCGGGCGGCGGGGGATCTTTGGGCACTCGATGGGCGGGCACGGGGCGCTGACCCTGGCCCTGAAGCATCCGGACCTCTACCGCTCAGTCTCGGCCTTCGCGCCGATCGTGTCGCCGACGCGGTGCGACTGGGGCCGGAAGGCGTTCGGCGCCTATTTGGGCGGGGATCCGGAGGCGTGGGCGGCGCACGATGCGTCGCGGCTGATGGAAGCCGG
>JAIXTR010000025.1 GCA_027483845.1 Caulobacteraceae bacterium
CTTCGCGAACAACTGCTGGCCCAGCTTGTCCTTCAGGAACGAGGTGCCGCGGGCGATGGAGGGGCCGGAGATGGCGCCGATCAGCGGGCTCATCAGCGAACCGGCGAGGCGGTTCTCGAAGATTACGGGTGCGGTGGTGGAATCGATCTTCCGGGCGCCCAGGCGCGACGCGGCGCGGCGGCCGGCTTCGGCCCCCAGGCTTTCGGGCGTGGGCAGGTCGGACTGCCAGCGGACGGAGCGGCCGTCGTAGCCGGTCTCCATGGTCTCGCCGTCGCCGGCGATGGCGGAGGCGCCGATGGAGAAGCCAGAGGCCTCGTGGACGCCGGCGAAGCCCGCGCTTGTCACCATGGTCCAGTGGGCGGCCGACCAGGAGCCGCTGCCCCCGTCGGAGTTGGTGACCTTGGGCACGGCGCGGGCGGCGGCCTCGGCGCGGCGGGCGCGGTCCTCCAGGTCTTCGGCGGAGGGCTCGCTGGGGTCGTAGAGGTCGAGGTCCGGTCGGGGGCCGCGGGCCAGGGTGTCGGGGTCGGCCAGGCTGGCGTAGGGATCTTCCGGCGCGAGGCGGGCCATGGCGACGGCGCGCTCGACCAGCTTGGCGCGCGCTTCGGCGGAGATGTCGGAGCCGGAGACCGTGGCCTGGCGCTTGCCGACGAAGACCCGCAGGCCCAGGTCGCGGGATTCCTCGCGCTCGACCTCTTCCAGGTCGCCCATCCGCACGGAGATCGAGAGGCTGCGGCGCTGCGCGCCCACGGCTTCGGCGGCGTCGGCCCCGGCCTTCAGCGCGGCGGCCACGACGTCGTTCAGCAGGTTTTCGTCCATCGACGGGATATGGCCGACGCGAGGCGCAGCCACAAGCCTAGCGCCTCCTCTCCCCCCGCGAAGCGGAGAGGGAGAGGGTAGGGAGAGGGCGGCCCGAACTTTCAACTTGCAACTATGTTCTTCAAATGTTCACGTCCTCTGCGTGACCAAGGTGCGAACCCTCCATCGCGTCGCGACCATCCAGCGCGCACGCGACCTGCGGCGAAACGACACCGACGCCGAAGCCCGCCTCTGGAACGTCCTCCGGGCCCGTCGGCTCGGCGGCTGGCGCTGGAAGCGCCAGGCGCCGTGGGGCCCGTACTTCCTGGACTTCCTGTCCGTGGAGGCACGGCTCGTGGTCGAGGTTGATGGGTGGCAGCATGTCGAACAGGTCGACTATGACGAACGCCGGACGCGCTACATCGAGCGCTCAGGGCTGCGCGTGCTCAGGTTCTGGAACCACGACGTGTTGACCAACTGCGATGGCGTCTGCGTGAGCATCCTCAACGCGTGCGATGGCGAGCGAGGTGATGCTGGCTGAACCTCAGTGTTCGACGGATCGCTGAGCCGCCCTCTCCCAACCCTCTCCCTCTCGCTTCGCGGGGGAGAGGAGCTTTTACGGGATGGCGTAAAACAGCAGGGCGGCGGCGATGGCGACGTAGGCGATCCAGGTGGCGAGGACGCCAGAGACACGTGGCCAGGAGGTGCCGCTGGACCGCGACAGGCCGACGGCGTGCAGGATGCGGCCGACGAAGAGGATCAGGCCGATGGGGTGGATCAGCAGCGGCGGCGCTCCGGCCAGGGCCAGCAGCCCCAGGCCCGCGAGCGCGGCCGGGACATATTCGGTGGCGTTGCCGAAGGCGCGGATGGCCTGGATCAGCGCCGGCACGCCGCCGTCGCCGATCGCCACGTGGTGCTTGCGCCGCTGGCGGGTGACCAGCACCGACAGCACGAGCAGCAGGATGAGGCAGAGACCGGCCCAGAGGGCGGCGGCGTGGGCGGCGGCGGTAGGATCCATGGTCGCCTCTTAGCCCTATTCCACCGGCCGGCCATCGCCCGGAAGGCCAAGCTTCGCCCACTTCTCCGTGACCGCCTCGATGGTGGCCCGGTCCATGCCCAGTTTCTCGCCCCATTCGCGATGCGTTTCGGGGGGCAGCTTGTTGGTGGCGTCGAGGCCGATCTTCGACCCCAGGCCGCTCTCCGGCGAGGCGAAGTCGAGGTAGTCGATGGGGGTGCCCTCGATCACCGTGATGTCGCGGGCCGGGTCCATGCGGGTGGAGAGCGCCCACATGACGTCTTTCCAGTCGCGGGCGTTGATGTCGTCGTCCACGACGATCACCCACTTGGTGTACATGAACTGGCGAAGGTAGCTCCAGACGCCCATCATCACGCGCTTGGCGTGGCCGGGGTAGGCCTTCTTCATCGAGACGACGGCGATGCGGTAGCTGCACCCCTCGGGCGGCAGCCAGAAGTCGACGACCTCCGGGAACTGCTGCTGGAACAGCGGGATGAACACCTCGTTCAGCGCCTCGCCCAGCACGCTGGGTTCGTCCGGCGGGCGGCCGGTGAAGGTGGTGAGGTAGATCGGGTCCTTCCGCATGGTGATCGCCGTCACCTGGAAGACCGGGAACTGCTCGACCGAGTTGTAGTAGCCGGTGTGGTCGCCGTAGGGGCCTTCGTCGGCGTAGTCGTCGAGATGGACGTAACCCTCCAGCACGATCTCGGCCTGCGCCGGGACCATCAGCGGCACGGTCTTGGCCGCGACCAGATCCAGCTTGGAGCCGCGCATCAGGCCGGCGAACTGATACTCCGACAGGGTGTCGGGCACCGGGGTCACGGCGGCCAGGATGGTGCCGGGGTCGGCGCCGATGACCGCGCAGGCGGGCAGGGGCTCGCGCTTGCCGCCGGCCTTCCAGCGGCGGTGGTGCTGGGCGCCGCCGCGGTGGGCCAGCCAGCGCATGATGGTGCGGTCCTTGCCCAGGACCTGCATGCGGTAGATGCCCAGGTTGTAGCCATCCTCGCGGGAGTCCGAGGGGCCCTTGGTGACCACCAGGGGCCAGGTGATCAGGGGCGCGGGCTCGCCGGGCCAGCAGGTCTGGATCGGCAGCTTGGTAAGGTCGATGTCGTCGCCGGTGAGCACGATCTCCTGAACGGGCGCCTTCTTCACCGTGGCGGGGCGCATGCCCATGACGGTGCGGGCCAGGGGCAGCATGTCCAGGGCGTCCTTGAGGCCGCGCGGGGGTTCGGGCTGGCGCAGGAAGGCCAGCAGTTCGCCGACCTCACGCAGTTCGCCGGCGGTGGTGCGGTCCTTGCCGTCCAGGGTGACGCCCATGGCCACCCGCTTCACCGTTCCGAACAGGTTGACCAGGCAGGGCATGGTCGAGCGCTCGCCGTCGGCGCGGATGACGTTCTCGAACAGGACGGCCGGGCCGCCGGTCGCCAGCAGCCGGCGCTGGATCTCGGTCATCTCCAGGACGGACGAGACGGGCTCGGTGACGCGGACCAGTTCCCCGGCCGCCTCGAGCTTGGTGAGGAATTCGCGCAACGAGCGGTAAGCCATCGGGTCTCCTTGCCCGGCGGTTTACCTGCGCCCGCGGAACCGGTCTAGGATCGGGGCGGCGCGCCGCGGCGGGCGCGAGAGCGGAGCCGGGGATGTCCAGGGGCGTGATCTGGGGGATCGTGGCGGTCGGCCTGCTGTGGAGCGGCGCGGCCCGGGCGGGCGAGGTGTTCGGCGGGGCCTATGTCCACGACATCGACGACGGGATTTCCTACGGCAAGTTCGAGAAGGGCGCGCAGATCGTGATCGGCGCGCGCACGACGGCGCTGGACGAGCTGGCCTTCCTGGGCAAGCCCCGGGTGCATCTGCTGGCGGGGGTGAACACCGCAGGCGGCACGAACTATGCGGCGACGGGCCTGTCGTGGCGGTTTCATCTGAACGATCGGCTGTATGTGCAGCCCGGGATCGGGGTGGCGATCCACGACGGGCGGGTGAACCTGCCATCGCCGGACGCGCCGGGGATCACACCGGAGGAGCGGTTGAAGCGCCTGCGCGACTTCCAGACCAAGCTGGACCTGGGGTCGCGGGTGCTGTTCGAGCCGGAGCTGTCGGTGGGTTGGCGGGCGACGCCGCGCCTGTCGGTGGAGCTGTCCTGGATCCACATGAGCCATGCCCAGCTGGCCGGCAGCTATAATCCCGGCGTCGGCGACGTGGGGGTGCGGCTGCTCTACCGCTACGGCCTGGATCGCTAAGCCAGAAAGATGCTGGTCGACAGCAGGCTGCTGGCCGCGACGCCGACCAGGATGACCTGGCCGCCGCTCATGCTGATGACCGTGTCGTCGCCGATCTGACTGACGGAATAGGTCGTGCCGAGGTCCAGGAGCACACGGTCGCCCTGGGCGATACTGAAGTCGAGCACCCGATCGATGCCGGCGTCGCTGGAGGAGTGGAACAGGTCCGCGCCCTCGCCGCCGGTCATGGTGTCGTCGCCCCGATCGCCCGAAACGTAGTCGGCCCCCGCGCCGCCGCTGAGCGTGTCGTTCTGCTGGCCCCCGCGGATGGTGTCGTTGCCGGCCCCGCCCTCGCAGGTGTCCTCGCCGAGGTTGCCGTAGACCAGGTCGCCGCCGTCGTCGCCGAACAGCAGGTCGTTGTCCTTGCCGCCCACCACCCAGTCGTTACCCAGGCCGCCGGAGGCCGTGTCATTGCCCATGTTGCCGTTGATGTCGTCGAACCCGGAGCCGCCGGCGATCTGGTCGTCGCCCTCGTCGCCGCGCAGGTAGTTCGAGCCGCTGGCCTCGATGATCACGTCGTTGCCGGCCCCGGCGCTGACCGTGTCGTCGCCGGCGTAGCTGAACAGGCGGTCGGCGATCGCCGAGCCCGTGAAGAGATCCGAGCCGGCGAAGATCGCCGCCTTCGTCCCCGCGTTGTCGCCCGCGACGATCAGGTTTCGGAAGGTCTCGGCCGACAGGGACAGGCCGCTGATGTCATAGGCCGGGCCGGCGCCGGTGCTGACGGCCAGCCGCTGGATTACGCCGGCGGTGGGGGGGCCGCTGGCGGCGTAAGCGAAGCCCGTCCCGAAGACCTGGACCGAGATGTCGCCGAGGCTGAGCACCACCGAGGTCGCGGTGGCCCCGCTTTGGCCGGCGTTGGCCAGGGGCGCCAGCTCCAGCGCGTTGAAATCGACGCCAAGCAGACCGGCCGTGAAGTTCGCCATTCGCTTCTCCAGAACCGGCTGAGCGTAGCCCCGGATTCAACAATTAATTGATAGCCGACGGAACCAAAACGCCGCAGCGTGAAACCATCGACATACGAGAAGGGTAAACCTTTCGCGAAGTACAGTTTCGCAGGTTTTGGTCACGGGGGTCATTGGGGCGTGGGAGCGGGGCGCAAGAGTGCACGCGTATGGGCGTGGCTGCCGGCGGTGCTTGTGGCCTTGGCCGTGGCCGGCTGCAGCGGCGTGCGCTCGACCGGATCGGAGGGCGGCCAACCGACCGCGGCCGAGGCCGCGCGCTTCCTCAACCAGACCAGCTATGGCGCCACCGACGGTGCGATCACCCAGGTCCGGTCGGTGGGCTATTCCCAATGGATCGACCAGCAGATGGCGATGGCGGCGCCGCCGAGCCATCTGGCCGACCTGGACGCGCGCCTGGCCGCGATCCGCGTCAGCGCGCCGACCGCCACCCTGAACCCCAGCGACTTCTACTATTCGTACTGGGAACAGGCGATCACCGGCCCCGACCAGCTGCGCCAGCGGATGAAGCTGGCCCTGTCCGAGATCTTCGTCGTCTCGCTGACCGACACCAATATCGATACCCGCGGGGCGGGCTCGTACTACGACATGCTGGGGGCCAACGCCTGCGGCAACTTCCGGACCCTCCTGGAGCAGGTGACGCTGCACCCGATGATGGGCGTCTATCTGACCTGGCTGGGCAACCAGAAGGAGGACCCGGCCACGGGCCGAAACCCGGACGAGAACTACGCCCGCGAGGTC
>JAIXTR010000343.1 GCA_027483845.1 Caulobacteraceae bacterium
ACCTTCTTGGCGTTGGCCTTGATCTCTTCGATGACCTTGGCGACGGCCTTGTCGATGCCGCGCTTCAGGTCCATCGGGTTCATGCCGGCCGCAACCGACTTCAGGCCTTCGACGACGATGGCTTGCGCCAGGACCGTGGCGGTCGTGGTGCCGTCACCGGCCTTGTCGTTGGTCTTGGAAGCGACTTCGCGGATCATCTGCGCGCCGAGGTTCTCGAAGCGATCCGTCAGTTCGATTTCCTTGGCGACCGACACGCCGTCCTTGGTCGAGCGCGGAGCGCCGAAGGACTTCTCGATGACGACGTTGCGGCCCTTGGGGCCCAGGGTGACCTTCACCGCGTTGGCGAGGATGTTGACGCCGCGGAGCATGCGGTCGCGCGCATCCGAAGCGAAATAGACGTCTTTGGCAGCCATGGCTGGTTCTCTTCCTTAGAATGGTTGGGGGGAAGCGGCCGGATCGCCGGCGCTTTTGGGGTCGCTTAGGAGACGACGCCCAGGATGTCGCTTTCCTTCATGATCAGCAGGTCCTGGCCGTCGAGCTTGACCTCGGTGCCGGACCACTTGCCGAACAGGATGCGATCGCCGGTCTTGACGTCCAGGGGCTGGACCTTGCCGGAGTCGTCACGGGCGCCGGGGCCGGTGGCGATCACTTCGCCTTCCTGCGGCTTTTCCTTCGCGGTGTCAGGGATGATGATCCCGCCCTTGGTCTTTTCCTCTTCCTCGACGCGCTTGACGAGGACGCGATCTCCCAGGGGACGAAACGCCATGTGTGTTCTCTCTCTTCCGCTCGAAACGGTTCAAAATTAGGGACGCCGACGTGGCGGGACCGGCTGTTAGCAGTCCCGACCGTTGAGTGCCAACGTCGGTCGGGCAGTTAGGAACAGTGCGGGCGCAAGTCAAGACGGGAGGCGGGCCACGCTTGGCATTTGCGTCGGGTTACCTACTCTGGCTTCACAATCCAGGAGACGCCCATGGCGCTACGGTCGGTTCTGCAAAACCTCGTCCGTTCGGGGGACCTGACCCTCAAGCTTCCGGGCGGCGCCACGCTCAGGCTGGGTGACGGGATGGGGCCGGCGCTGATCGCGCGGGTGACCACCGCGGCCTGGGCTGCGCGGATCGCCGCCAAGCCGGGGCTGGGGGTCGGCGAGGCCTACATGGACGGCGGGCTGGTGCTGGAACAGGGCGAGATCGGCCAGTTCATCGACCTTATCGGCGCGAATGCGGGCAACAAGAAGCCGTCGCGGGGCGGGCTGCGCCGCTGGCTGCGGCGGACGCTTCGCGAGGCGAACGACCGGGTGCGCTCACAGCGCAACGTCGCCCACCACTACGACCTGTCCTACGAGCTGTACCGCCGCTTCCTCGACGAGGACATGCAGTACAGTTGCGCCTACTTCGAGCGGCCCGACATGACCCTGGAGGAGGCGCAGACCGCGAAGAAGCGCCACATCGCCGCCAAGCTGGCTCTGGAGCCCGGCCAGAGCGTGGTGGAGATCGGCTGCGGCTGGGGCGGACTTGCGTTGACGCTCGTCGAGGAGGCGGGGGTCGAGGTGGACGCCATCACCCTGTCGATCGAACAGCTGAAGGTCGCCAAGGCTCGGGCCGAGGCCAAGGGGCTGGCGCACAAGGCTCGTTTTTCGCTGACCGACTACCGCGACCTGACGGGGACCTACGATCGGGTGCTGTCGGTGGCGATGTTCGAGGCCGTGGGGCGGCCGAACTATCAGGAATACTTCGACGGGGTCGCCCGGCTGATGAAGGACGACGGCGTCGCGCTGGTCCATTCGATCGGCCGTACGTCGCCCGGCGTCACCAACGCCTGGATCGACAAATACATCTTCCCCGGCGGGTACAGCCCGGCGCTGTCGGAGGTGATGCCGGCGATCGAGCGCGCCGGCCTGATGGTGACGGACGTGGAGATTCTGCGGCTGCACTACGCCGAGACCATTCGCCATTGGCGCGACCGGTTCGCCGCGGCCCGCGCCGATATCGCGACCCTCTACGACGAGCGGTTCTGCCGGATGTTCGAGTTCTACCTGGGCATCGCCGAGCAGAGCTTCCGGGCGCGGCGGCAGTACATCTGGCAGATCCAGTTGACCAAGCGGGTCGACGTGCTGCCGATCACCCGCGACTACATCGGCGAGGGCGAGCGGGCCATGGGCGCCCTGCGCGAGCGGGCGGCGTGACGCCGGTGAAATGTGTGGAGACGGCCCGGCTCCGCCGTTAGGGTCGCCGCCGTTCGCTTGATTGGAGAGACCCCATGCGCCGCGCCATCGCGCTCGCCACCGCCCTGACGCTGATCGCGGGGGCCGCCTCGGCCGAGACCTGGACAAAGTACGTCGATGTGCCGAACGGCACCGCCTGGTCCTATGACGGCGATTATACCTACAAGGACAAGGAGACCGGCCGGCTGGTGGTCATGCAGGCGATCTCCAAGCCGTCCGCCAACCTCGGCCCCTCGGCGCCCGGCAAGCCGGACGGCGTCGGCAGCGTCGTCGCCCTGGATTGCGCCAAGAAGAACATGATCCTGCTGGGCTCGTACAAGCCGTCGGCCCCGCTGGCGATCAATGACGCCTGGCGCAAGGAAACGCCGAAGAAGGCCGAGGGCGCCGACAACGCGGCCCTGATGGCGGCGGTTTGCCCGCACATCGACCACGTGCCCGTGAAGTAGGGCGATGGCTGGCGCGGTCCTGGATCACGTGACCCTCAAGGTCGCGGACTATCGCCGCGCCGAAGCCTTCTATGACGCCGCCCTGGCGCCGCTGGGCCTGACGCGGGTCTTCGGCGACGGCGAGACCTTCGCAGGATACGGCGCCGATCGACCGTTCTTCTGGATCGGGAGCGACGGGCGAAGCGGCTATGCGCACGTCGCCTTCGCGACCGCCGATCGCGCGGCGGTGGAGGCCTTCCATGCCGCCGCCCTGGCGGCCGGCGCGACGGACAACGGCGCGCCGGGCCTGCGGCCGCACTACCATCCGACCTACTTCGGGGCCTTCGTCCTGGATCCCGACGGCCACAACATCGAGGCCGTTTGCCACGCGCCGGCGTGACCTTGACCTGACAGGTAATCGACCCACCACGGACGGCGGGTGAGGCTTCGCGGGTCAACCGCTCAAGGAGCCCCCGATGACCGCCATCCGTTCCAACTTCCTTCGCACCGTGATCGCCTTGGACGCCGCCGCCTGTGGCGTCATGGGCGCGGTCCTGGCCTTCGAAGCTGGCGCGCTCGCGCAGCCGCTCGGCCTGTCGCCGGCCCTGATGCAGCCGGTCGGCTGGTTCCTGCTGCCCTACGCCGGCGTCCTGGCCTGGCTGGCGGCCCGTCCGGCTCTGCCGCGGGCGGTGGTCTGGACCCTGGTCGGCGTCAATCTGCTGTGGGCGGTCGAGAGCATCGCCCTGGCGGCCCTGGGCTGGGTCCAACCCACGACCCTGGGGCTCACGGTGCTCATCGGCCAAGCTCTCGCGGCGGTGGTGGTCGCCGAGTTGCAGTACCTGTCGCTGCGCCGGGCCCGTCGCGAGGCGCTGGCCTGAGCCGGCCGGCGGGGCGTCTCCCCGCGCCCCGCCGCTCACGTCCACGCGATTGATTAAAACACTTGTTTGAGATCGCGGCGTTTTGAGCCAAAACTACGCGCAATCGAAATGCGCGTGGGAGAACCAGGATGAACGTCGCCGCCAATCGGCCCCAGAACAGCTTTGGCCTGAACCCCCAGGACGACCTCAACGACCTGCGGATGTCCGAAAAGGCCGTCCCGCTGCTGAACAAGGTGAAGGACTTCATCCGCGACGTCGTCGAACCGATGTCCGAAGAGTTCCACCGCCTCGGCGAAGGCCGTCCCGACATCTGGCAATACGCCCCCGGCCAGCTCGAAGTGCTGGAAGCGGCCAAGGACAAGGCCAAGGCCGCCGGTCTTTGGAACTTCTTCCTGCCCAACGCCGAGACCGGCGAGGGGCTGTCGAACCTGGACTACGCCTACATCGCCGTGGAGCTGGGCAAGAACCGCCTCGCCTCCGAGACGATGAACTGCGCCGCCCCCGACACCGGCAACATGGAAGTGCTGGAGCGCGTCGGCACGCCGGAACAGAAGAAGCAGTGGCTGGAGCCCCTGCTGGAAGGCAAGATCCGCTCGGCCTACTGCATGACCGAGCTGAACACCGCCTCGTCGGACGCCAAGAACATCGACACCCGCGCCACCCTGGTGGGCGACGAGTACGTGATCAACGGCGAGAAGCACTACATCTCCGGCGCCGGCGACCCGCGCTGCAAGATCATGATCACCATGGTGAAGACGGGTGAAGAGAACGCCCCGCCGCACCTGCAGCAGTCGCAAATCCTGGTGCCGCTCGACACCCCCGGGGTGCGCGTGGTGCAGGGCCAGCAGGTGTTCGGCGACCCCGACGCGCCGCACGGCCACATGCACATCATCTTCGACAACGCCCGCGTGCCGGCGTCGAACATGCTGCTGGGCGAAGGCCGCGGCTTCGAGATCAGCCAGCTCCGCCTGGGCCCGGGCCGTATCCACCACTGCATGCGCGCCATCGGCTCGGCCGAAAAGGCGCTGGACCTGATGGTCGTCCGCGGCATGACCCGCGTGGCCTTCGGCAAGCCGATCATCCAGCTGGGCGGCAACATCGAGATCGTCAGCCGCGCGCGGATCGAGATCGAAGCCATGCGCCTGATGGTGCTCAAGGCCGCCAAGGCCATGGACGTCCTCGGCAACCGCGAAGCCCGCATCTGGATCCACATGGTCAAGGCCATGGTGCCGGAGCGGGTCTGCAAGATCATCGACCAGGCGATCCAGATGTACGGCGCGCTCGGCGTGTCGCAGCACACCCCGCTGGCCCGCATGTACGCCAACACCCGGACCCTGCGCATCGCCGACGGCCCGGACGAGGTCCACCACATGGTTGTGGGCCGCAACGAGCTGCAGCAGTACCGCGAACAGCCGGTCGACCCGTCCACGGCGGCCGTCTTCCGGAACTAGCGTTGAGGCCTGACCTTCTCCCCTTGCGGGAGAAGGTGTCGGCGTCAGCCGACGGATGAGGGGTCGCCGAGTAATCGGGCGACCCTTTCGTCGTTTCGGGTCGAGAGGGTCGTGCGACCCCTCATCCGGCCGCTTCGCGTCCACCTTCTCCCGCCAGGGGAGAAGGGTCGCTTGGCGATTGCGCAAGCCAGGGTGTAAGCCGGCCGCCACGTCCCATGGCCAAGCCATTCGATCTTTCCCGCCGAACCGAGGTTCAGGCGATGTCAGGAGCGCTCGCCTCGCGGCTCGCAGCGCCCATTCGGTCCCGCGCGCGACGCGCAGCTGACCGGCGACCGGAGGCGGCCTGTGCCCGCCTTCCGGAGTCGGTCGCAACTCCGGAGAACGACCATGATCCCAACCACAGCCGCCGTCGTCAT
>JAIXTR010000019.1 GCA_027483845.1 Caulobacteraceae bacterium
AGGACGGCCCGTTGCGCGCAAGACAGATGTCCCGAACACGACCGCCCAGATAGGGTTTCGCGGCGTTGGTCTCAAGATCGGATGATCGCGCGCCCTACCCCGCCTTGGCGAAGTAAATCTCGGCCGGGCCCGGGAAGCGCCGCTGTCGGACATCCTCGGCATAGCCGGCGACCGCCTTGCCGATCTCGCCGCGCAGGTCGGCGTAGCGGCGGACGAACTTCGGCGTCCAGTCGAACAGGCCCAGCATGTCGTCGGTGACCAGGATCTGGCCGTCGCAGCCGGCGGACGCCCCGATGCCGATGGTGGGCGGGGCGATGGCGGCGGTGATCTCGCGGGCCAGCCCCTCGGCCACGCCTTCGACCACGACGGAGAAGGCGCCGGCGTCGGCCGCGGCGCGGGCGTCGTCCAGGATGCTGGCGCGCTCGGCGTCGGACTTGCCCTTGGCGCGGAAGCCGCCGTCGACCATCACGGCCTGAGGCCGCAGACCCACGTGACCCATCACCGGGATCCCGCGCTTCACCAGGTATTCGATGTTGGCGGCGACGGTCGGGCCGGCCTCGACCTTCACGGCGCTGCAGCCCGTTTCCTTCATCACGCGGGCGGCGTTGGCGTAGGCGACCTCCGCCGAGCCTTCGTAGGAGCCGAACGGCAGATCGACGACGACCATGGCCTTGCGCGAGCCGCGCATGACCGCCTGGCCGTGCAGGATCATCATCTCGAGCGTCACGCCGACGGTGTTGGGCAGGCCGTGAACCACCATGCCGACGCTGTCGCCGACCAGCAGCAGGTCGCAGTGGTCGTCGAGGATCTCGGCCATCGGCGCGGTATAGGCCGTGAGGCAGACGATGGGCACGCCGCCCTTGCGCGCGGCGATATCCGGCGCGGTCAGGCGTCGGACCGTTTCCTGGCGTTGACTGGACACGTCAGATCTCCTCGATCACCCGCGCCAGCACGAAGCCCATGGTCAGGACCGCGACGCCGACGGCGATCCACACTCCATAGCCGCCCGACAGCGCCGAGACCATGTCGGTTGTGGGCGTGACGCGTGCGATGCCCTGGCCGAGCGCCCGGGCGGACTGTTCGGCGCTCTCGACCTGGGAGAACAGGTTGGACATCACGAGCTGGCTGGCGCCGATGACGCCGCCGGCCGCCCCCGCGGCGCCCAGCAGCCACCGCCGCGCCGTCCAGCCGCGGTCGAGCCGGCCCTCGATCCGCTGGGCGAAGGCCTGGGCGTCCGGCAGGTCCGGCGCATCGGCGAACAGGCGCTCGAGCCGCCGCTCGAAATCGACCTCAGCCATTGCTGCGCCTCCCGTGAAGATCCGCTTCGCCCGCCCTGGCGTCGTTCCCCGGCGCCAGTCGCGCACGGAGCTTCTCCAGACCACGTTTGACATGGGATTTGACCGTTCCAAGCGGCAGGTTCAAGGCATCGGCCGCCTCGCCGTGGGAAAGTCCCGCGCCGTAGCACATGGACACGCACAGCCGCTCGGCCGGCGAGAGCCCCTTCATGGCCTCGTCCAGGTCGATGCGGTGATCGGCGTCGCCGTCGGTGTGAATCTCATCGGCCGGTCCCTCCTCCGCCGCGATGGCGCTCAGCCGCTTTTCCCGCTGCAGGCGGCGCAGGTAGAGCCTGGCTGCGATCTTCTTGACCCAGCCCGCGAAGGTCCCCTCTCCGCGAAACTCGGCGATACGTTCGAAGGCCGCCAGGAACGCGTCCTGCGCCACGTCGTCGGCCAGCGACGCCTGGGCGCCCATGCGGCGCAGCAGGTGGCGTACGCCCGAGCCATGGCGGCGCACCAGCTCTCCGAAGGCGCGACGCTCGCCGGCGACGGAATAGGAGCAGAGCTCCACGTCGTGCAGGCTGGCGTAGCTGGTTGGTTTGGCGCCCGACATGGGCTTCGTCCCCCGTTCGGCGCTTCAGGACTTCTTGTTCAGGAAGCCCAGGACCACGAAGGCCAGGCCGATGAAGATCGGGAAGGTCGCCACGCCCAGCATCGGGAACAGGGCGTCCGGCTCCTCGAAGCTCAGCACCGCGCCCAGGGCCGCGAAGCCGATGCCCACGCCCAGCCAGATGATGCCGGTGCGCAGGTCGCGTTGCGGCGATGGCGGCAGGCCGGGGTTGCGGACGTTGCTGGACATCGCCTCGATCACTTCGGCCGGCAGCGGCTGGCCCTTCTCGATGGCGATGCGGAGGGTTTCGGCCATCTTCTGGCGCTCCACGCTCTTGAAGTAGCGCGGCAGGATGAACAGCGAGGCGATCGATCCGAAGATGATCAGCACGATCAGGACCGGGGTCATTTCTTGTATCCTCTCCAGGTCGGCGGGCGGGGATCGGCCCGTCTCTATGGGTTAGAGGCCCGGACCCCGGCGCACGGATGCAAACGCGAGGATGAAAGCTTATCCATGATTCCGGCGGCGGACCGGGATGACGCTGCGCTCCAGCAGGGCCACCGCGACCGCGTCGACCGTGATGCAGGCGCCCAGGGTGGCCAGACCGTCCCGCAACGGGGCGACCAGCGGCGCCAGGGTCGGCCAGATCGCCCAGATCAGGAAGGCGCCGGCCGTGGTCGCCATGGCCAGCAGGGCCATGTCGGTCACGAAGCGACGGCGGATCACCTCCTCCATCACTGCGGCGGAGAACTTTGGATCGCGCACCGGCGGCGCGTCCTCGGCGAAAAGGGCCTTCAGATCAGCGTCCGTCATCCGAACCTCTCAACACCTCCAGGAGCCGCGCGCGCCCCCGGGTCACATGCGACTTCACCGTACCCAGCGGCAGACCCAGGGCCTCTGCCGCCTCGGCGTGGCTGAAATCGGCCGCCAGACAGAGGGCCACGCAGGCCCGCTGGTCCGGGGGCAAGATCGCCATCGCCGCCTCCAGCATCAGCCTGGTGTCCGACATGGCCGCGCTTGGTGGCGG
>JAIXTR010000008.1 GCA_027483845.1 Caulobacteraceae bacterium
AGGTGGATATGGTTTGGCATGCCGAGACCACCCTGCCGGACGGCCTGGACCTGATCGTTCTGCCCGGCGGCTTCTCGTACGGCGACTACCTGCGCTGCGGCGCGATGGCCTCCCTCTCGCCGGCCATGGCCGAGGTGAAGGCCGCCGCCGAACGCGGCGTCGCCACCGTCGGAATCTGCAACGGCTTCCAGGTCCTCTGCGAGATGGGGATGCTGCCTGGCGCCCTGCTGCGGAACGAGAAGCTGAAGTACGTCTGCAAGACGGTCGAGCTTGAGGTCACCAACAGCCAGACCCGCTTCACCGCCGGCTATGCGGGGCGCCGCGAGGTGGCCATGACCGTGGGCAACGGCGAGGGCAACTTCTTTGCCGACGACGCCACACTCGACCGGCTCGAGGGCGAGGGCCAGGTGGTCTTCCGCTACCGCAACAATCCCAACGGTTCGGCCCGCGATATCGCCGGTATCGTCAACGCCCGCGGCAACGTCCTGGGCCTGATGCCCCACCCCGACCGCGCCTTCGAAGCCGAGCTGGGTTCGGCCGACGGCGCCATCCTGTTCCAGAGCGCGCTCGCCAGCGCCTAGTTCGCCGTCTTCGCGTCCACCGGCATGGGGTCCTTGCCGCCCTCGGCGATGAATTGGTCGATGCGGGCCCGCAGCACCGGAAGCGGCACGCTGCCGATCGACAGCACCGTGTCGTGGAAGGCGCGGATGTCGAACTTCGGCCCCAGCGCCTTTTCCGCCCGCGACCGAGCGTCCTTGATCGCCAGCATGCCCAGGTAATAGCTCACCGCCTGGCCCGGCCAGGAGATGTAGCGGTCCACCTCGATCTCGATGTCGTGGTCCGACAGCGCGGTGTTGTCGTGCAGGAACTGGATCGCCTGCGACCGCGTCCAGCCCTTGTGGTGGATGCCAGTGTCGACCACCAGCCGCGCCGCCCGCCACATCTGGAAGGTCAGGTAGCCGAAGCGGTCGTAGGGGGTGTCGTACATCCCCATCTCCAGCCCCAGGTACTCGCAGTAGAGCGCCCAGCCCTCGCCGAAAGCCGAGATGTAGACGTAGCGGCGGAAGTCCGGCAGTCCCGCCTGCTCCTCGGCCAGCCCCGCCTGGAACGAATGCCCCGGCGCCGACTCGTGCAGCGTCAGGGCCGTCATGTTGTAGAGGGGCCGGGATGGCAGGTTGTAGGTGTTGATCAGGTAGGCGGTCTTACCGCCGCGGGCCGAGGTGTAGAACGGCGCCATGTCCGCCGGCACCGGCACGATGGTGAAGCGGCTGCGTGGCAGCCAGCCGAAGTAGGACGAGAGTTTGCCGTCCACCCGCTTGGCGATCCAGGCCCCGGTGTTGAGCAGCTCTTGCTCGGTCTTGGGATAGAATTTCGGATCGCTGCGCAGGTAGGCGAAGAACGCGGGCAGATCCCCTTGGAAGCCCGTCTCCTTGCGGACCTCCTCCATCTGCGCCCGGATCTTGGCCACCTCGGAGAGACCCAGGGCGTGGATCTGCTCGGGCGTCATGTCGACGGTGGCGAATTCCTTGATCTGCGCCTGATAGTAGGCCTTGCCGTCGGGCAGCTTTTCCGCCGCCAGGGTGTCGGTCGTGCCCGGAATGTACTCATCGCGCAGGAACGTCAGGAGCGTGGCGTAGGCCGGCTTGACCTGGCCCTCGATGACCGCCTTGGCCCGCGCCTTCAGCGCCGCCTGCTCGGCGGCCGGGATGCTGGCCGGCATGGCCTTGAACGGCTGCCAGAACAGGGTGTCTTCGGCGGTCTTGGCGTCGACGGTCGCCGACACCGACACCTCGCGCCCGACCAGGGTCGCCTTGGGCGGGGTGAAGCCGCGCTTCAGGCCCGCGCGCATGTTGGTCTGCTGTTCAGCGAAATAGCGTGGGATGTCGGACAGTTGCGAGACGTAATTATCGTAGTCGCGGGCGCTGACGAAGTTGCGGCGGGCCTTGTAGTTGAAGTTCGACCAGAACGAGGAGTCCGAGTTGAACGGCTTCTCGTACTCGCGGAACCGCTGCTGATTGATCAATACGTCGATCTGGTCGCGATAGACCTGATAGTTCACGCGCTGGTCGGGCGAGAGATCGGCCGGCGAGATCGCGTCGAGCCGACGCCGCACATCCTGCCAGTAGGCCAGCCGCCGCGCCTGGCTGGGCGCGTCCACCCGCGGGAGCCGCGGAGCCAGGGTGTCGTCCTCCGGCCCGTCGCTGCGGGCCAGCTCGTCCTGCCGCCAGGCCCATTCTGTCTCGTAGATCGTCTTGAAGCGCGCGTCGGCCGGGGCCGCCAGCGCGGGCGCCGCCACGGTGACCAAAAGCGCCGCCATCAGCGCGGCCGCCGCACATCCTCGAACCTTCAACGCCAACTCCTTCAGAGCCCATCGCGGACGTCCGCGCGTCTTGCTACGGTCGGAGCATGAATCTGCGCTTTTCGCTAGCGGCCGCCGCCGCCCTCGCCCTGACTGCCTTCGCCGTCCAGGCCCAGACGCCGACGCGGCCGATGACGCCGGACATCGCGGCCAAGTTCGAGTTTCCCAAGGCGGGCTACGACTACGTCAAGCGCGAGGTGATGATCCCGATGCGCGACGGGACCAAGCTCTACACCGTGCTGATCATCCCGAAGGGCGCGACCGACGCCCCGATCCTGCTGACCCGCACGCCCTACAACGCCAAGAAGTCGGCGGAACGGACCCTGTCGCCCTACGCCGCCGCGACGGGCTCGCAGATGGACGAGCCCTTCCTGGCCGACGGCTATATTCGGGCCTACCAGGACGTCCGCGGCAAGTACGAGTCCGAGGGCGACTACGTCCTGACCCGGCCGCTGATCGGGCCGCTCAACGACACCAAAGTCGACCACGCCACCGACGCCTACGACACCATCGACTGGCTGGTGAAGAACACGCCGGAGACCAACGGTCGCGTCGGCATGATCGGCTCGTCCTATCCGGGCTTCACCACCGCCATGGCGCTCATCAATCCGCACCCGGCGCTGAAGGCGGCCGTGCCGCAGAGCGCCATGATCGATGGCTGGATGGGCGACGACTGGTTCCACTATGGCGCCTTCCGGGCGCGGAACGTGGACTGGTTCACGAGCCAGATGACCAAGAAGGGCGCGGGCGTGAACGTCCCCCGGGCCGCCTTCGACGACTACGACAACTTCCTGCGCGCGGGCTCGTTCGACGACTTCGCCAAGGCCGCTGGCCTCGACCAGATCCCTGCCTATCGCAAGATCCGCGAGCATCCCGCCTACGACCAGTTCTGGCAGGAACAGGCTCTGGACAAGATCCTGGCGAAGCAGCCGCTCAAGGTGCCGACGCTGTGGATGGGCGCCCTGTGGGATCAGGAAGACATGTGGGGCGCGATCCACGCCTACCAGGCGGTCGAGCCCAAGGACACGGCCAACAACATGAACTTCCTGGCGCTGGGTCCCTGGCGCCACTCGGGAACCAACTATGAGCAACGCCAGCTGGGGCCGAATCTCAAGCTGCCCGGCGACACGGCCACCGAGTTCCGGCTGACGACGCTGAAGCCGTTCCTGGACGAGCACCTCAAGACCAACGGCCCCAAGGCCAACACGGCGCCGGTGACGATCTTCGAGACCGGCACGATGCGGTGGAAGACCTACGCCAGGTGGCCGCAGGCGTGCGCGGACTGCCAGACCAAGATGACGCCGATCTACCTGACGCCGGGCCTTGGTCTGTCGTTCGCCAAGTCGACCTCGGGCGCGGCCTTCGAGGAATACGTGTCCGATCCGGCCAAGCCGGTCCCCTATGTGAAGCGCCCCGTGCGTTGGGACGACGGGGATCAGTGGCGCTACTGGCTGGTCTCTGACCAGCGCCACGTCGATGGTCGGCCCGATGTCCTCACCTTCGTGACCGAACCGCTGAAGGCCCCGCTGAAGATCGCCGGCGAGCCGGTGGTGAACCTCTTCGCCTCAACGTCGGGGACGGACAGCGACTGGGTCGTTAAGCTCATCGACGTCTATCCTGACGTCGTGCCGTCCGACGTCGAGATGGGCGGCTATGAGCTGGGCGTGGCCATGGACATCTTCCGCGGCCGCTATCGCGACAGCTTCGAGAAGCCGACCGCCATACCGGCGAACAAGGTGCAGACCTACCGCTTCGGCCTCCCGCCCTCGAACCACGTGTTCCTGCCGGGTCACCGGATCATGGTGCAGATCCAGTCCAGCTGGTTCCCACTCTACGACCGCAATCCGCAGACCTTCGTGCCGAACATCTTCACGGCCAAGCCGGGCGACTATCGGAAGGCGACGCAGCGGATCTATCTGACGGGCGCCCAGGCCTCGTCGATCGAGCTGCCGGTCGTTCCGCTGCAATAGGCGCGCAGGCGCCCTTACGGCACGATTGACCGCGCGGCGCGGCGCGTCAGTCTGCGCGCCATGACCAGCACCGAGCCCCCTGTCCGCGACGTCGTCGAGAAGCACCGGTTCGACGAGGCCAAGCTGCATGCCTGGCTGAAGATCCATCTGCCCGAGATCGACACCCTGCAGGTGCGCCAGTTTCAGGGCGGAGCGTCCAACCCGACGTTCCTGCTGACCCGGTCGGACGGGCGCCACTACGTGCTGCGCAAGAAGCCGCCGGGTCAGTTGCTGTCCAGCGCCCACCAGGTGGACCGCGAGTATCGGGCGATGAAGGCCCTGGAGGGCCAGATCCCCGTCCCGCGCATGCGGGCGCTGTGCGAGGACCCCGAGGTCATCGGCACCAGCTTCTATGTGATGGACTATCTGGAGGGCCGCATCTTCCGCGACGCCACCCTGCCCGACCAGACGCCGGCCGAACGGGCCGCCATCTACGACGAGCTGAACGCGACGCTGGCCAAGCTGCACAAGGTCGATTTCGCCGCCGTCGGGCTGGGCGACTACGGCAAGGCCGGCAACTATTTCGAGCGTCAGGTCGCCCGCTGGACCCGCCAGTATCGCGACGCCGAATCCGAGAGCATCCCGGCCATGGATGCGCTGATCGAACGGCTGCCGGCCCGCATCCCCAATGACCAGTCGGTGTCCATCGCCCACGGCGACTACCGGCTCGAGAACGTGATGTTCCACCCGACCGAGCCCCGGCTCATCGCCGTGCTGGATTGGGAGCTATCGACCATCGGCCATCCTCTGGCCGACATCGCCTACAACGCCTTCATCTGGCGCTCGCACTCGCCGGGCTGGGGCAGCCTGGACGGCGTGGACTTCGCCACCAGCGGCATTCCGACCGAGGCGGCGTACGTCGACGCCTATTGCCAGCGGGTCGGCCGGCCGCCGATCGACGACTGGGCGTTCTACATGGCCTTCGGCATCTTCCGGCTGGCCTCGATCTCCCAGGGCGTCTATCGCCGCATTCTGTCCGGGACCCTGGCCAGCGAACGCGAGGCCATCAATGGCTGCCCGCCGCTGGCCGAACAGGCGCTGGATATCCTCGAAGGCCGACAGTAGGAGCCGACGCATGCATCTCGGACTGGACGGCAAGGTCATCTTCATCGCCGGGGCCAGCCGCGGCATCGGCCTCGGCATCGTCGAGGCCTGTCTCGCGGAGGGCGCCAAGGTCGCGCTGACCGCCCGGGGCGCCGACGCGCTGGAGGAAACCCGGGCTCGCCTGGCCGAGGCCTATGGCCCCGACCGCCTGATCGCCATCGCCGGCGACATGCGGGACACCAAGGTCATCGACGACGCCGTGGCCCGCACCGAAGACAGCTTCGGTCCGATCTTCGGCGCCGTGGCCAATGTCGGCCTGCACCCCTGCCCGCCCGGCATCGAAGTAGACGATGAGACCTGGGACGCGGGCTTCACCCAGAACCTCGATTCGGCCTGGCGGCTGTCGCGCGCGGCCCTGCGGCGGATGACCCCCCGCGGCGAAGGCTCGGTGCTGCTGATCAGCTCCATCGCCGGCCTCGGCGCCCTGGGCACGCCCCTGACGTATGGCACCTCCAAGGCGGCGATGAACCACCTGACCAAGGAACTGGCGCGGATCGCCGGCGCCAGCGGCGTACGGGTCAACGCCATTGCGCCGGGCAACATCATCTTCCCCGGCGGATCCTGGGAGAGCAACGCCAACGGTCCGCGCGGCGACGCCTGGCG
>JAIXTR010000261.1 GCA_027483845.1 Caulobacteraceae bacterium
TAGGCCTCCAGCGCATGAACCGCCTCGGGGTCGTCCAGGTTCTGCTGCGCCGCCGGCGCGATCTGCGCCAGCGCCGGCTCCACGTCGTGCGCCTCCAGCCGGTGGGTGATCGTCACCGCGCCCGTCGCCGCGTCGATCTCCACCACGCTCAGCGACGCGTGACCCCGATGCGCCCAGGCGGGACCCGGCCCGGCCGCCAATAGCAGCAGGGCCAGGGCGATCAGCCGCCTCATGCGCCGGCCGGCTTCGGCGCCGGGCTGGCCGGAACAGGCGTCAGGCTATCCGGCGTCACGCGCAGGTCGTTGTCCTTCATCTTGTTGTCCTCTTCCGGCCGCCCGGGCGAGACCTTCAGCACCTTCCGGGTCCCGGCGCCTTCGAACAGGTTGTTGTCCCGGTCGGCGTCCGCCGTTTCCCACAACGGGTCCACCTCGGCCCGCTTCAGGGTCTT
Source organism: Caulobacteraceae bacterium (assembly GCA_027483845.1). Classification (GTDB taxonomy): domain Bacteria; phylum Pseudomonadota; class Alphaproteobacteria; order Caulobacterales; family Caulobacteraceae; genus Phenylobacterium. Next base: position 449 of record JAIXTR010000261.1, read on the forward strand.
CGGCGTCACGTACTGCCAGGTCACCTGCTCGCTGTTGCGCCGCCAGATCTCCGCAGGGATCCGCACCGTCTCGGTGGTGCCGTCGGTGAAGTCCAGCTTCAGGATCACCGGCATCACCAGCCCGCCGACATTGCGGAACTTGAAGCGGTAGAACGTGTCCGTCTGGTTTCGGGCCAGCCGCTCGGCCGGCGTCAGGTCCGCGTCGGCTTCCTTGGCCTTCTTGCGCTGGGCGGCGGTCGCGTCGTTGCGGTTGATGGTGTCGTAGTAGTCGCGGACCTTCAGGTCCTGGGCGTCCACCGTCGGTGCCGTGTTGCGCGCCACGGTCAGGCTCTGCGGCTCCGCATCCCGCTGCTCCCGCCGCAGCTTGGCCGCGGCCTCGGCGTCCGCGGGCTCCAGCACCCCGGCGGTCACCCCGTCCAGGGCGATGTCGACATGGTCGGTCGAGTAGAACCAGCCGCGCCAGAACCAATCCAGGTCCACGCCGCTGCTCTCTTCCATGGTGCGGAAGAAGTCGTAGGGCGTCGGGCCCTTGAACCGCCAGCGCGTGGCGTAGTCCTTGAACGCCTTGTCGAACAGCTCACGGCCCAGCACCGTCTCGCGCAGGATCACCAGGGCGGTGGCGGGCTTGGCGTAGCCGTTGGGGCCGAACTGCAGCAGCGAGTCCGACTGCGTCATCACCGGCACCTGGTTCTGGCTGACCATGTACTCGACGATCGCCCGGGGCTCGCCGCGGTTCGAGGGGAAGTCCTTCGACCACCGCCGCTCCGCCTGGAACTGCAGGAAGGTGTTCAGCCCCTCGTCCATCCAGGTCCACTGGCGCTCGTCGGAGTTCACCACCATCGGGAAATAGGTGTGCCCGATCTCGTGGATCACCACGCCGATCAGGCCGGACTTCGCCCGCTCGCTATAGGTCAGGTCGCCGGTCTTCTTGTCCTTCGTCGGGCGCGGGCCGTTGAAGGTCATCATCGGGTATTCCATCCCCCCATTGATGCCGTTGACCGACTGGGCCTTGGGATAGGGATAGGGAAAGGCGAAGTCGTTGTAGCTGGCGATGGTGTGGGCGATCGCCTTGGTCGACCAGGCGTCCCACAGCGGCCGCGCCTCCTTGGGATAGAAGCTCATCGCCATAACCAGCGGCTGGGCCGGGTTATCCTGGCGGACCCCCATGGCGTCCCAGACGAACTTGCGGCTGGAGGCCCAGGCGAAGTCACGCACGTTCACCGCGTGGAACACCCACGTCTTGTCGCCCGTGGGCTTGCCCCGCTCGGCGGCCAGCGCCTCGGGCGGCGTCACCACATACACCGGCTCCTTGGCCGTCCGCGCCTGCTCCAGGCGCTGGCGCTGGGCTGCTGTCAGCACGGCGCCGGGGTTGGTCAGCTCACCGGTGGCGGCCACCACGTGGTCGTTCGGCACGGTCAGGGCGACGTCGTAGTCCCCGAACTCCAGAGTGAACTCGCCCCCGCCCAGGAAGGCCTTGTTGTGCCAGCCCTCATAGTCGGTGTAGCGCGCCAGCCGCGGGAACCACTGCGCCCCCAGGAACAGGCAGTTGCCGTCCTCGTCCGGCTTGGTGAAGCACTCGAACCCGTCGCGGCTGTTGGCGACCTTGGTCTCCACCATCCGGTACGACCACGACACGGTGACGGTCGTCTCGGCTCCCGAGGCCAGCGGCTGCGGCAGGTCCACCCGCATCAGGCTGTCGACCACCTTGTAGGGGATGGCCCGGCCCTGGGCGTCCTGGACGGCGGTCAGTTTAAAGCCGCCCTCCCAATCCTTGTACATCTGGATTTCGCGCAAGGATTCGAGGCTGATCTCGTTCGCCCCGCCCACCGTGGCGCTGCGCTCGGCGATGCTGTCGCGGCGGAAGATGTTCTGGTCGAGCAGCAGCCAGAGATAGGTCAGCCGGTCCGGCGAATTGTTCTTGTAGCTGATCGTGGCCTTGGCGGTGACCGTCTTGGTCGCCTCGTCCAGGCGGGCCTGGATGCGATAGTCGACCTTCTGCTGCCAGTAGCGATGGCCCGGCGCACCGCTGGCGGTCCGGTAGTCGCTGGGCGTGGGCCACTCTTCGCCCTCAAGCTGGCGGAAGGCGTCCTTCCAGGGCGCCTTGGTCTGTTTGACGGGGTCGGCGAGCGCCGACGACGACATCGCCAGCGCGGCCAGAGCCGCGCCCAACAGAACCAGAAACCGCTTCATCGACGCCCCACGTCCCAACCCTTGGGACGTGCATCCGGCAAATCAGCGGCCTTGGCAAGCGGCTAGAACAGCCCGGCGCGCTGACCGATCACGAGGATCGCGATGACGACCAGAACGACCTGGATGATCCAGTTGAACGGTGACGGGATGGGCATCTTCTGGACGGCGTAGAGAGCCAGGGCCAGCAGGATGACGACGACGAGGATGAGGATCAGGATGGACATGCGGGCCGTAACCTCCACCGTGGCGGAAGGTTCCCGCGGGGCCCTACCCGAACGCCGGCGCGAAGCGGATGTTGTCCCGCTCCAGACCCTTCAGCACCACGTCCACCCCGCCTGACTTGATCATCCACTCCAGGCGGTGGTCACGGTACTCGCGCTTGAACAGCCCCTGCTCCACCAGCTCGGCGACATTGGTCATCGACGCGCCGGCCGAATTCAGCGCGGCGATGTCGGCGACACAGGCGGCCACCGACGGCCGGGCGTTGGCCCGCGCCAGCCAGGCGCTGAGCTTCGTGCCTTCGGCCGGCGGATGCCCGTGGCCCACCGATCCGTTCAAGTAGGGTACCACCGACAGGTCGCCCCAGCCGAAGCTGTCGCCGTTGAACCACTCGCGCTCGCCCAGCTGGTTTTCCAGCCACGCGAAGAACCCCTCGGTCTGGGTCTTGGCCGCGGCGAACAGGGTCTCGGCCGCGGCGCCTTCGGCCCGCCGGAACCAGCGGATCTCCGAGAGCCCCCAGTTGATCGCCTCGAAGTGGGTGTCCATCACCTCTTCCAGCATCCGCACCCGCGCGCGCTCGGCCGCCGAGGCCGGCCGCATTGGCGGGTCCGGATAGGCGTCGTCCAGGTACTCCAGGATGATGGTGGAATCGAAGATCGCCACGTCGCCGTCCACCAGCGCCGGCACCTCGGCCCGCGGGCTGGCCTCGACGAACGCCCCCTGTGCGCCGCCGGCGCCAAGCCCGCCGGGCATCGGCGCCTGATAGGCCAGGCCCTTCTCCTTCAGCGAGATCTTGACCTTCTGGGCGTAGGGCGAGAACGGGTGGTCGTAGAGCGTGATCATGACGACAGGGCCTCTGACAGATCCATCTTCTGGGCGGCCTTGGCGGCCAGGAATGCGGGGCGGGTCTTCAGCCGCTGCCAATAGGCCTGGATGGCTGGCGAGAATGTCGCATCCAGCTTGAGCTGGTGCGCCAGCAGCAGTGCGTAACCCACGGAAATGTCAGCCGCCGTGAAGCGTCCGGCGCACAGCCAGTCGCCCTTCGCCAGCGCCCGGTCCACGTGCCGCA
>JAIXTR010000398.1 GCA_027483845.1 Caulobacteraceae bacterium
AGTAGCAGTCGGCGGGGTGGAAGTTCCGGCGGCGCAGATGCTCGCGCAGCAGGAAGGGATCGAACGACGGCAGTTCGGACAGGCATTCCAGCATCGCGCGGTCGCGGCGGAAGTTCTCCTCGTTGTCCGAAATCTCCTCGACCAGTTCCAGCCAGCCCTTCTCGCCTACCAGGAACGATGCGCCGCCGGCGCCCAGGTTTCGCGGATCGAAGGGGATGATCACCTTGGTCGCCGTGCCTTGCCGGCCCATCAGCAACTCGGGGTCGTCGGCGCGCAGGCGATGCTTGAGGACCAGGCTGCGGTTGAGCAGCAGCGATTGGAAGAACGGGGCCGCCGCGTGCTCGGGCGTCGCGCCGTGACTGTCCATCACGGCCGCCAGATTGAGGACGCGGGTGGTCGAGGCCGTCTTGTTGAGCGCCGTCAGGCTTCGGTAAGGCTTATGGACGTGCTTCGGCTTCACGGATCAGTCCAGGCGCTCTGTTCTTCGAATGCTGTTCAGATCGCACGGGGCTTATTGAAGCTCTGTGAAGACATCGGAGCGGATCGGCCGAGAATTCGTGAGAATTCCCACTTTTGGTCATCTTCGGTTGCCTTGATTCTCGCTCGAGTTGTAACCGACCGCCACGACCCGCAGATGGAGCGCCCGTCGCCCTGGTGACGCAACCGACAGGCGGCGCCGTCGATTGAGACGGCGAGGGACCAGAGACACGAGCCTTGGGCATGCCATCAGACGACCCCAACGACCGGACATCGCCGGCGCAGTTTCCGGGCTTCCACGCGAATGCGGATGACACACCCCGCGACGCCGCGGGCGCCCCGATCCTCGGTGAGAATCCGCGGCGCGAGCCGCCGCCCGCGTGGACGATAGCGCCGGAGACTGAACCGCTCGACCCGCCTGCCGCAACCCGCGACGGGCGGAACCTTGGCAAGGCCGCCGTGGCGGTTGGCCTGGCGGCCGCGCTTGGCGCCGGCGTCCTCCTGGCGCGGAGTGGCGGATCCGCGACGGGCCCGTCGAGGCCCACGTCCGAGGCCGCGGCCATGGCGGCCGCCAAGCCGATGAACGTCGAGGTCGCCGCGGCGACGCCGGCCCCGGCGCCTCCGCCCAGTTCCGAGAAACTGGAGGTCCTGACGCCATCCGCCGGTGTCGCGACGTCGACGCAGCGCTATGCCGAGAGGGACGGATCGCAGCGGTTCAGTCCCCCGCCCGAGCCGGCGCCGCGCGAGCCGCCGAGGCTCGACCTGGCGCCGCCCCCGCCGCGGGAGGTCGCCCAGGCGCCGGTCGCCCGCGACGCCGACGCGGTGGCCCCGGCGCCTCTTCGGACGGGCTACGACTGCCGCGACGCGCCGACGCGCGCCCGAGAGATGGTGTGCCGCGACGGGCGGCTGGCGGCGATGGATCGCCAGATGAAGCAGGCCTATGCGGCGGCCCTGGCCTCCGGCGTGCGACGCGACGCCCTGGCGGCGGACCAGGACGACTGGCTGGAGGTCCGCGAGGAGGCGGCCAGCTACTCCCGCCGGGCTGTGGCCGACCTCTACCGCCAGCGGATCGACGAACTGGAAGCCATCGCCCGAGGCCGCTAGGTCAAGCCTGGCCCGGGGCTGCGGCGCCGAACAGGTCGGCGACCCCGGGCGATCCAGCACCGACCACCTCCAGGACGCCCACCTCCACGAAGCGGGCGGCCAGGGCCAGGCGAACCTCGTCGCCGATGCCACCCGGCATGTCGCGAACCCGGAAGCTGGGGGTCTCGGCGATGAACAGCACCGCCTCCTGAGCGCCCCGGTGGATGTACAGGTGGCCGCCTGGATAAGCGAAGTCGATGGTCTCGGCGTTGGCGCCCAGATGGCTGAAGGCATGACCGGCGTGGCGCAGCAGGGTGTCCAGGCCCAGGGCCGGCGCCTCGGCTGGCCGCGGCAGGGCGTCCAGCTCGCCGATGACGCGCGAGGATCGCCGCTGCAAGGCCGCCTGAAGGAACCCCGGCGCGCGGATGGCGCCTAGCAACTGGCCCACGGCCTCGGCCATCGCGGGCGCCAAGGTGTCGGCGGAGAGGTCGGCCACCTGTCCCGCCACGGTGGCCCGCAGCGGCCGGTTCATGTCGGACAGGTGATCGAGAGCCGCGATGATCGCCGCACGCAGGGTAAGCGGCGTGAAACCCATCGCCAGGTGCACGGACTCCGTATCGGAATCCACGGTGTGGAACGTGCCGCGCGGCAGGTACATCAGGTCGCCGGGGGCCAGGTCGACAACGTCGTGCGTCCCCAGGTCGGGCGGATTGCCCGATACGCCCTTCCACGTGTTGAACAGCTGCGACGGCTGATTTGCGACGTACCAGCGCTTGGTCCCCTGGAGCTGGACGACGATCAGATCGTGGTCGTCGTAGTGCACCGGGGCGCGCATGCCGCCGCGGCTCCAGAAGGCCGAGGCGGTGACCGGCTGGTGGATCAGCATCTCCAGCGCCCGCGCAAGGGCGTCGACCGCGGGCGACAGCGGCCGCAGATCCGGAAAGCGGACCGAATAGTTGCGGGCGTGGAAGGCGGCGATGCGGGACCGGAAGTCCGCCGCGTCGATCACGCCGGCCAGGCTGGGCGGCGGGCCCGCGGCGTTGGCGGAATGGTAGGTCAGGTCGTTGGCGAGATGCACGGCGCCGGCCAGCACCGCCTGAGGATCGGGACCCAGCAGGCCCCCGCGGGCGGCGCGGGCGTCTTGGCGGACAAGCAGATAGCCACCCGCAAGCCCTGCGCCCAGGAAGGTGTCGATGTCGAGCGGCGACAGGAACGCGGCGACCCGGCGTCGGGCGTCTTCCAACACCATGGCGGTCAGCCGTTCATCGCCTTTTCCAGCGCCAGCGCCAGCGAGACGCCAGCGGCGCCGGTGACGGCCGTCGAGAGCACCGGGTAGCGGGAGGGGGTGTCCGGGGTCTGATGGTCGAACAGCCACTGGATCAGGAAGGCGACCAGGAAACCGCCGAGGATCCATATCTCGGGAACGCGTCCGTGCGACAGCAGGATCACCGCCGCGGCGACGGCGCAGAGGAAGGAGAAGGCCTGGCGCAGGATGCGCGGGCGCGGCTCGCGGGTCTCGAGGCCCCAACGCACGCCGCCGAGGAAGGCCAGGGTCACCGCCGACCAGGCCAGCAGGGTGGTCATGGCCGGCGCGGCCCAGGCCGCGGGGCCGTAGCAATAGGCCAGGGCCGAGGCGGGGAATGGCGACAGCGCGATCAGCGCGATCGTCCAGAGGCCTACCGGAATGGACTCCGCCGCCGGGGCGGGCCGTACGTCATCCATGAGCAATCAGTCTCTCCGGAATGCCGCCGAGGCTCCCCAACCGGCCGCCAGCGCGAACGCCATGGCAGCCAGACCATAGGACCATGGCCTGTCATGCGCCCATACGTAAAGAGCGCGCTCAAGTCCCACCTTCTCGACGGTGAGGGTGCGCTGGCGGCTCGAGACGGGCTTGCCGTCCTGGAACAGCAGGATCTGGGCCTGGTAGACGCCCGTCGGCGCGCCGGTCGGCAGGGCGATCTCGGCGCGGAAAAGGCCCCGGTCCACGAAGCTGACCCCCTGGCCATCCTCGTGATAGAGGCCGGATTTCTCGCGGATCCGCACCACCGCGCGACGCCAGTCGTAGTAGTCGGGGCCGAGGCTGGAGACCACGACGTCGCGGACGCCATAGCGGGTCTCGATATGCTGTTCGGCCGGGGCGTTGATCGGCAGGTGGTCCACCCCGGCGCCCAGGCGGCGCAGCGTCCCGAAGGTGGCGATGTCGTCCAGGGGCCGGTTGGAGGCGGCGCGGTAGAAGCCCGGCGCGCCGCGGAAGACCACTGGCCGGCTGTTGAGCCAGAGGCCCGCCACCTTCTGCTTGCGGGTCAGGCGTACGGGCTGTTCGGGGCCGCGCACCAGGACCACGACGTCGCTGGGCCGGGCGGCGCTGTCGAAGACCGCGCCGTAGAGCACGATCCGGGCGCCGCGGAAGTCGGACTTCACCTGCACCGTCGTGTCGGTGAGCGCCGCGGAGATCACCGGCGCCGTGGGGTTCGGCGACGGCGGCAGCGGCGGGCCGGGCACGGCGGCCGTGGTGGCCAGGGCGAGGACAGCACCCAGCATCAGCCCATCCCCGACATCAGGACGAACGGTTCGTCCGGGGTGAGGAACAGGCCCAGGCCCATCCGCAGGCCGACCAGCAGGACGATGAGGGCCAGGATCGCGCGCAGCTCCTCGGCGCGGAACCGCGAAGACGCCCGCGCGCCGAACTGGGCGCCGACGATGCCGCCGACCAGCAGGAGCGTCGCCAGGACGATGTCCACCGTCTGGTTGCGGCCGGCCTGCAGCACCCCGGTCAGCGCCGTGGTGATGATGATCTGGAGCAGGCTGGTGCCGACCACCATGCCCGCCGGCATGCGCAGGACGTAGACCATCGCCGGGACCAGGATGAAGCCGCCGCCCACGCCCATGATCGCCGATAGCACGCCGACGAAGATCCCCAGCGCCACCGGCGGGATCACGCTGATGTAGAGGCGCGAGCGAGGGAAGCGCATCTTCAGCGGCAGGCCGTACAGCCACACCGGCCGGCGGTCGCGCCGCGGCGGCGGGGGCTCGTTGCGACGGCGGCGCAGGATGGCCGAGAGGCTCTCCATCAGCATCAGGCCGCCGATGACGCCCAGGAACACCAGATAGGACAGCGAGACCACCAGGTCGGCCTGGCCCATCAGCCGCAGCCAGCGGAACAGTTCGACGCCCAGGAAGGCGCCCACGATCCCACCGCCAGCCAGCACCGCGCCCATGCGCAGATCGACCGCGCGCCGGCGGCTGTAGGCGATCACGCTGGACATCGAGGAGGCGGCCACGTGGTTCGCCATCGAGGCGACCGCCACCGGCGCGGGGATGCCCAGGAACACCAGCATCGGCGTCATCAGGAAGCCGCCGCCGATCCCGAACATGCCGGAAATGAAGCCCACGACCGCGCCCAGGAGCACGATCAGGGGGGCGTTCACGGCCACCTCGGCGATTGGCAGGTAGATGTCCACGTCCGGGCCTACGACCGACCGGACTGCGGGGTCAACGCCGATAGACGTGGAGCGGGGCTCCACTGGACTGGTCGCGGCGATATTCGGCAAGCGCACGATCGTAGGCCACGCTGGCGCGGCCATCGAGCGGACCGTCGTAGTAGCCCAGTCGGGTGAGGACCAGCTGGGTCTGGCGGACGTTCATGCTGTGCGCGGGCGCAGGGGCGGCGGCGGACTTGGCGACGGGGGGCGCGGGCTTGGGCTCCATGGCGGCCAGGGCCTTGCGGGCCTCCGGGTCGCCCTTGGCCGCGGCGCGTTCGAACCAGGCGCGCGCCAGAACCGGATTTTTCGGCAGGCCGCTGCCCGACTGGTAGAGGAGGCCCAGGTTGTACTGGCTTTCGACGACGCCGTTGGCGGCCGCCTTGCTGAACCACTGGGCGGCGCTGGCCAAGTCCTGCGGGCCGCCCTCGCCCCGGAACAGGTAGACGCCGAGGTTGTGCATCGCCTTCACGTCGCCGTTCTCGGCGGCCAGGGTGGTCAGGCGGCGGGCCTCGGCCGGGTTCTGCGGCAGGCCGGCTTCGCCGTCGTCGTACAGCTGGGCGAGATAGAGCTGGGCCTGGGCGTGGTTGGCCTCGGCCAGGGACTTCAGCGCGCTGAGGGCGCCCGGAGCGCCCGCCTCGACGTCGGCGCGAACCTCGGCGAAGGCCGGCTGCGGCTGCGGCTGCGGTGCGGTCGCGAAGCCCGCCGGACCCAGGGCCATGGAGGCGCGCGCCGGCGAGCCGTCCGGCGTCAGGGCGACGGGATCGGAGACGGGCGTCGCCGCCGGATCCTTCTGCGCCTGCATGAGGGTGAGGCCGGCGGCGCCCACGCTCATGAAGGCCGCGCCACCCGCCACCAGCAGGGCGGTCTGCAGCGCCGAATGGCGGGGCGAAGGCTTGGCGCGCTCGGCCCCGAAGCCGGCGAACAGGCGGCCCGAGGCGGCGGCCTTCATCTTGGCGCGAACCTTGGCCGGACCTGCGTCGGTCTTGGCCGCCCGCGCGGTCGCGCGCGCCTGCTCGATCACCTGCCGGGTCGACAATTCGCGGACCGGGTCGATCGGCTCAGCCGACTCGAACAGGTCGTCGTCATCCTCGATCTCGGAGAGCGGCTCGAAGGCGTCCGGGACCAGCGGCTCGGGGATATCGAGGTCGAGCCGACGCCAGGGCGGCGTCACCGTCTCCGTTTCGCGCGCCGGGCTCGCGGGCGCCTCAGCCGCCACCTCGGTCTCGGCCCGGGCGTAGAAGTCCGCGCCGAAAGCGGCGGCGGTCGGCGGCGTTTCAGGCTCCGGCTCGGGCGGCGGCCCCAGCAGGCGGATCGCCTCGGCCAGCGGGTCGAGCGGCGTTGCATCCTCAACGGCCGCCGTCAGATCGAGGTCCGGCTCCGGCGAAAGCGCAACATGCGCCGCGTCCGCCTCGGAGAGGGCCTCGGGGACGGACGTGGGTTCGGTCGCAGTGGCCTCGACGATGACCGGCGGCGGCTCCGGCGACGCCGCAGGCGCCGGAGCCGCGGCGATCCGCGCGCTGATGCCGGCGAGTTCCGCGCCGAACCGCTCGAAGGCTTCGGCCTGGGCGTGCTCACCCCGGGCGAGACGCAGCTCGACGGCGCCGGCGATCCGCGCGATCTCGGAGCCGACCTGATCGATGGCCTCGGCGCCCCGCTGGTCGACCTCAATGAGCTTCTTGCCCACGGCCTCGGCCATGGACAGGACCTGGCGGCCGATCTCCTCGACGGCCTGGGCAGACCGGCGCTCGGCGGCGCGCACCTGTTCCGCCAGTTCGGCGAAGCGGTCCTCGCCGCCGGCCGCGGCGATCTTCTCGGCCACTTCGGCGCGGACCGCCTCGACCCGATGGGTCAGGACCTCGGCCAGGGCTTCGAACTTGAGTTGGGCGTTGTCTCCGCCGCCATGCTCGACCGAGCCCAACCGCCGGTCGAAGCTGGCGAGGGAGCCGCGCAGGGCGTCCAGCGCCGACGCCGTGCGCGCCTCGGCCGTGGCGAGTCGTTCGCCCAGCCGCTCCAGCACGGTCTCGACCACCAGCTCCGGTTCGATCCGGCTCAGGCGGCTCTCGATCAGACGCAGCGCCTCGATCGAGCGCGGGCCGGCGGCGGAGCCGCTTTCCAATCGGCGAAGACGGTCGCCGAAGTCTCGCGTCTCGGCCGAGCTCTCGGC
>JAIXTR010000504.1 GCA_027483845.1 Caulobacteraceae bacterium
ATCCGCTCCGACACCAGCTCAGCGAAGGGCTTGTCGGCGACCCGCTGGACGATCCACCCCAGGACCTCGGTGTTGCAGGTCTTGTAGGCGAAGGCCTCGCCGTGCTCGCCCTGCTTCTTCAGCGTCTTGAGGAAGTCGAAGATGGTGGTCGGACCGCTGTAGCCCTTCGGCGGCGGCGAGAACCCGGCGGCGACGCCGTAGAAGCGGACTTCCGCGTCGGGATCGACGTAGTCTTCGCGATACCGAACCCCGGTGGGCATATCCATGATGTGGCGGACGGTGGCGTCGGCGAAGGCTGTACCCGCCAGCTCCGGGATGTAGTGCGTCACGGGCGCCAAGGGGTCGATCGCGCCCTCGTGGACCATCATCGCCGCCAGCAGGCCCGCGAATGACTTGGTCACCGACATAGCCAGATGGGGCGTGTGCGGCGCAAGCGCGCCACGGTAGGTCTCATAGACGACCTGGCCACGGTGCAGGACCACGAGGCCGTCGGTGAAGTTCACGTCGACCGCCTCGCCCCAGGTCATCGCCTGACCGTCCTGGGTGGTGAAAGCGACGGCGTCCAGGTCGTCGCGGAGCGCGGTGGGCAGGACGCTGGCGGCCGCCGGACCGCGCCGGATGGCGGCGGAGGCGGCCAGTTCCCGCTGGTGGCTGAAGCTCCAGCGGGTGTTGGGAAACCGCCAGCTGGTGGTGTCCGCAACGCGCACGGTGCGGTCCGCCGCCGGCGGAAAGCCCTTCATCAGGCCAGACGCCGCGGGGTCGGTGGACACGGCGGTCGGAGGGGGTTGAGCGGTGTCGGCCATGATCGCGTCCAAGGTTGATGCGAGCATGGGACCTTGGATCGCCGACGGCGGCAACGTTGAATTCTGCGTGTGGCCCGAGGAATTCTCTGGGTGCGGCGGCCCCAGGGATGCCTACCTGAGCGTCACCTCTTACTCGTCACAGGACTGACCGATGCCCACGCTGTTCGATCCGCTGAAGATCGGCGACCTTACCCTGAAGAACCGGATCGTCATGGCGCCGCTGACCCGGGCGCGCTCGGGCGTCGCCCGCACGCCCGGCCCGATGGTCGCCGAATACTACGCCCAGCGGGCCTCGGCCGGCCTGATCGTCAGCGAGGCGACGTCGGTGACGCCGCTGGGCGTGGGCTACGCCGACACGCCCGGGATCTGGTCCGAAGAACAGGTCGAGGGCTGGAAGCTCAGCACCAAGGCCGTCCACGACGCTGGCGGCCTGATCTTCATGCAGCTCTGGCACGTGGGCCGGATTTCCGACCCCAGCCTGCTGGGCGGACAGCCGCCGGTCTCGGCCAGCGCCATCGCGGCGAAGGGCGAGGTCAGCCTGCTCAGGCCGAAGCGCCCCTACCCCGTGCCGCACGCCCTGACGCTCGCCGAGATCGACGAGGTCATCGAGGCGTATCGCAAGGGCGCGGAGAACGCCAAGCGCGCCGGGTTCGACGGGGTCGAGTTGCATGGCGCGAATGGCTACCTGCTGGACCAGTTCCTGCAGGACGGTTCGAACCAGCGGACCGACCAGTACGGCGGATCGATCGAGAACCGGGCGCGGCTGATGCTGGCGGCGGTGGATGCGGCGATCTCGGTCTGGGGTCCCGACCGCGTGGGCCTGCACATCGCGCCGCGGGCCGACAGCCATGACATGGGCGACAGCGACCTGCCCGCGACCTTCGACTATGTCGCCCGGGCCATGCGCGAGCGGAAGATCGCCTTCCTGATGGCCCGGGAACGGGTGGCCAGCGACAGCCTGGGGCCGCAGCTGAAGGCGGCGTTCGGCGGGATCTACATCGCCAACGAGGGCCTGACCGGCGAGACCGGGCAACAGCTGCTCGACGCCGGCGAGGCCGACGCCATCGGCTTCGGCAAGGACTTCATCTCTAACCCGGACCTTCCCGCCCGTCTGAAGGCCGGCGCCCCGCTCAACCCCTGGAAGATGGAGACCTTCTACGCGCCGGGCCCGGAGGGCTACACCGACTATCCGGCCTTGGAGACCGCGGCCGCCTAGCCCTGGATTGACGGAGGTCAAGGCGGGCCGGTGCGTTCGCGCGGCAGCGTGGGTCCTCGACCCACCCTCGCGGAGCGCGCCCATGCCGTCCCTGCCCAAGACCGCTAGCCTCCTGGCCGCCGTCAGCCTGCTGGCCGCCACCAGCGTCGGGGCCGAGACCCGCCCGCCAGCGCTCAGCCCGGCCCAGCAGGTGGCGCTGGGCCGGGCGCTGGTGGCGCGCAACTGCGCCATGTGCCATGCGGTCGGCGAGCACGGGGCCAGTCCCAATCCTACCGCGCCGGCGTTCCGCGAGCTGCACCGCCGGATGGACGTGGACCTGCTGGGCGAGGGCCTGGCGACGGGCATCCTGACCGGCCACCCCGCCATGCCCGAGTTCCGGTTCGAGCCGTACGAGGTCGTGGGCATCGTCCGCTACCTCCACGCGATCCAGACCAAGCAGAAAGTCTGACCTCCCCCAGGCAGGACGGCCTGTTGCTGAACTGCAACTCGCCCCTGAGGATATGTCGGCTTGTTCGACGCGGGCTCGTTGAACACGTTCGGTGAAGATCGTCCGGGGACTCGGCGGTCGCACCTCAGGGGCTACGGGACATCATGAACATCACCTTCTCCGCCGCGATCGCGGCGGTTGCGATCGGTCTGGCCGGTACGGCGTCGGCCGACACCGTGCTGAACACCGAGCTCGGCCCGGTGGCCGCGCCGGGCACGACGACGACCACGGCGACCGGCACCCGGTCCACGAACAGCACCGGCTCGAACGTCGCGGAGACCTTCGCGGCGGACGAATGGCAGCAACGGAACATCCGCGGCGACGGCGTAGTGGGGATCACCACAGACTACGCCCGGAGCGGCAACGGGTCGATCTTCTTCTCCACCACCGGCGGCGGGTCGAAGGCGGACATGGAGTACTACTTCTCGGAGTCGCTGGCGTTCAGCGACTTCGAAGGCGCGACCTACGACTGGTATCGCGACGGCGTGTCCGGGAACGCGGGCAACCAGGTCCCGTCGCTGCGCCTGTTCACCAGCGCCAACACCTATCTGATCTATGAGCCGGTGTACCAGTCGGGCTCCACCTTCCCGGTCAACACCTGGGTCACGGAGAGCATCGGTAGCGGCGACTTCCCCTGGGCGAACAACACCGGCGGCCTCACCGTGCCGGCGAACCAGGCCTGCACGCCCGGCGGCCAATGCGCGTCGACCGCGGCGTGGCAGACGGCCAACCCGAACCTGCGGATCCTGGGCTTCTCGACCGGCGTCGGTTCGGGCTGGAACGGCGGGGCGTTCCGCGGCGCGGTCGACAACATCAGCTTCAACTTCAACGAGACCACGGTGAGCTACAACTTCGAGGTCGCCGGCGCCGGCGGCGTCGTGCCCGAGCCCAGCACGTGGGCGATGATGCTGCTGGGCTTCGGCGGGCTGGGCGTCGCGATCCGCCGTCGCCGGGCCAGCCTGCTCGCCGCCTAGACACTGGGACACAGGACCGCGAATGTGAACGCCCCGGCGCCCGCCGGGGCGTTCTGCGTTCAACGGAGAAGGCGTGACCGATTTCCTGGTGCGGCAGATCGCGCGACAGCCGCGAAACCTGGCGGCCCGCGTGGCGCTGGGGCTGGGCCTGCGGCTGGCCCTGTCGCCGTGGATGGGCAACACCACGCCGTTCGCCACCTTCGTCCTGTCGGTCCTGGTCGCCGTGGTCTTCGGCGGGGCCGCGGCGGGAGCGGCCTGCATGGCCGCGGTCACGGCCTTCGCCCTGTTCGTGTTGCAGCCGCCGGTCCCGGGGCCGATGGGGGTGCGTCGCCTCTACGCCGGCCTGGTCTTCTTCCTGGCCAGCAGCAGCTTCGTCATCTGGCTCGTCTCCCTGCTGCGGGCCGCCCTGGCGCGGGAGGTGGCGGCGCGGGAGGGCGAGCGGCTGCTGAAGCTGGAGCTGCACCATCGGGTCAAGAACACCCTGGCCGTGGTCCAGTCCCTGGCCGACCAGACCTTTCGCAGCGC
>JAIXTR010000635.1 GCA_027483845.1 Caulobacteraceae bacterium
TGCGGCCGAGCTCGGCGATGGTCGCGGGATCATCCGACGCCAGGGCCTGGGCGTGCGCATGCCGCGCCAGCGACATGTCGAGCTCGGCGAGCTCCGACAGGTTCGCCTGCTCGGCGTCGGTGAAGGAGAGGCTGTTGGCCATGAACAAAAAGGGAACATGGTGTCGGCTGGAAGTCAAAGTTGTTGTGCAGGCCGCGCCCCAATTGCAGGGGGTGTCTGCGCGCACGACACCCGCAGACATCGAACGGTTCGAAGATCGTCGGACCTGGGGCCGGCGCTCTTTGCTTGCTCATATTCAGGCGAGAGCGCCGCCGATCCGAAGACCGGCGGCGGCTGGGACTATCGTGTCGCCTAGACGGCCAGCGCCGCGCGGCGGCGGCGCAGGGTCGCGCCCAAGGCCCCAAAGCCGAGGGTCATGATCGACCATGTCGCCGGTTCAGGAACGCTCAGCGACGACCACGTTCCGGCGACGGCATTGAAGCCCGCACCATCGCCAAAGACCGCCAGATCGCCTTGGGATATGGGGCCGGTCGACTGAATATAGTGCTCGAAATCGATGAAGTAATAGTTGGCCCAGTCGGTGATGCGGCCTGCAGCGTCGGTTGAAAACCTGAACTCCCCACCCAAGACGTCGGCGTTCGAATTGTCGACGGTCAGGAGGCCGGCGCTGAAGCTAAACGAAATGGGAGTCACATTGACGCGATACAGGTTGGCGGCCAGCGGCGACTCCAGAGTCATCCAACCCGTGATCGTATTCCCGCCCGACCAGTCGCCGAACACCTCCAACGGCGCGCCGGTATAGGTGTAGGTGACGGTGGCGTTCGCCGGCGTCACGCCAAGGGCCAAACCCAGCGCCATCGCGCCCGCGATAAAAACCGAAATACGCATGTAAGCACTCACAAACGCGGCGATGGCCGCACGGATGATTTGCGCTCGATGAAATGCAAGGCGACTACAGTCAAGGTTGCTCACGCATAGCGCGAGCCCGACCGGGCCAAGTGTCTTTGTCGGATGCGTCCCTGGCGCTCGCGGACCGGGGGAACCCGCTTAAAGACGCGAACGCCGCTCGCCGAACAGCATCGATCGAATACGATCACAGGCGTTCACGACCGGCGCAGACCCCTGCCGTCCGCCGCGTCGCGCGGGGGGCGGCAAGGGCCGTCGGCCGGCTTAGCGGGCCATGTTGAGAACCTGGACCTGGGTGAACTCCTTCAGGCCTTCTTCGCCCAGTTCGCTGCCGATGCCGGAGAACTTGGAGCCGCCGAAGGGGAGGTCGGGGCGGAGGTCGGCGTGTTTGTTGATCCAGACGGAGCCGGACTCCATGTCCTCGGCCAGGCCCCAGGCGCGCTCGCCGTCCTTGGACCAGATGGAGCCGCCCAGGCCGTAGATCGAGGCGTTGGCGCGGGCGACGGCGTCCTTGGGGTCGGAGTATTTGATGATCGGCATGACCGGGCCGAACTGTTCCTCGTCGACCAGCTGTGAGCCCTCGGCGATGTCGCGGACCACGGTGGGCTGGATGAAGTAGCCCTTGTCGCCCTTGCGGCCGCCGCCGGCGATGACCTTGCCGTCCTTCCTGGCGCTGTCGAGGAAGCCCATGACCTTCTCGAACTGGGCCTTGTTCTGCAGCGGACCCATCTGGGTGCCCTGTTCCAGGCCATCGCCGACGACCCAGTTGTCGGCCAGTTTGACGAACTCGTCGCACATGGCGTCGTAGATGCTCTCGTGGACGTAGATCCGCTTGGCGGCGATGCAGACCTGGCCGGCGTTCTGCATGGCGGCGCCGAAGACCTTGGGGGCGGTGGCCGCCACATCCACGTCGTCCAGCACGATCAGGGCGTCGTTGCCGCCGAGTTCCAAGGAGATGCGCTTCAGCGCGCTGGCCGCGCTGGCCATCACCTTCTTGCCGGTCTCGGTGGAGCCGGTGAAGCTGATCTTGCGGATGTCCGGGTGGGCGGTCATCGCGCCGCCCAGGTCGTTGTTGTCGGCGATGACGTTGACCACGCCGGGCGGCACCAGGTCCTTGATCAGCTCGCCGAACTTCAGCGAGGTGAGCGGCGTGGTGGCCGCGGGCTTGAGGATCACGGTGTTGCCGGCCAGCAGGGCGGCGGGGACCTTGAAGGCCATCAGCATGACCGGGAAGTTCCACGGCACGATGCAGCCCACCACGCCCAGCGGCTTGCGGCGCACCTCGACGCGACCCTTGTCGTCGTTGGAGACCACCTTGGCCGGCAGGTCGAGGCTGGCGAAATAGCGGAAGAAGGCCGAGGCGCCGTAGACCTCGCCGGTGGCGTCGCCCAGCGGCTTGCCCTGTTCCAGGGTCAGCAGGCGGGCCAGTTCCGGGGCGTTGGCCTGCAGCACGTCGGCGATGGCGACCAGCACCTTGCGGCGCTCGTCCATCGTGGTCTTGCTCCAGGCGGGGAAAGCGGCCTTGGCGGCGGCCACGGCCTGGTCCAGCTGGGCGGTCGAGGCGCGGGCGCAGGTGGCGACCAGCTCCTCGGTGGCGGGGTTGACGACGTCGAGCGTGGCGTCGCCGTCGACCAGCGCGCCGTTGATGAGCAGCTTGTATTCGGACATGGCGTCCTCCCGCGATTGTTCTCCCGGCAGGCGACACCCCTTACGCAGGGGCGGTCAAGCGCGGCCGCTCAAGCGAAAGGCTGGGCCCGATCAGGCGGCCAGGGCGCGCTCGCGCTCCATGTCGGCGTCGGGGGAGACGCCCACGGTCTGCAGCATGGCCGTCCGGTCGGGGGCGCCCAGCACGGGGTAGAGGTCCGCGTTGGCCGCCTTGCCCCGGGCCCAGACCCTGAGGATTTTCACCAGGTTCTTCGGGCGCTTCAGCCAGGCCTCCGGGTGCTCGAGCATGTGGAAGCCGCGCAGGAAGGCGCGTAGCAGCTCCACGTCCTCGCGGATGGCGATGGCGACGCCGTCCTCGAGGAAGCTCTTGGCCAGCTTGCTCTTCAGCGTCGGCGGCTTGGGCGGCAGCAGGGCGGCGCGGGCGCGGCGGATGGCCGAGCGGTCGGCCTTGCGCATCACCTCGTAGTAGGGGCGCAGCTCGCGCTCGACGCCGGCGCGGTAGGTCATCAGGCGCTGGGCCGGATCCTTGGTCGCGGCCAGGGCGTCGGCCAGCAGATGGGCGCTGACCGCCGCGAAGGAGCAGCCGCGGCCGTAGAGCGGGTTGGTGCGCACCACGCCGTCGCCGACGGGGAAGAAGCCCAGGACGGCGGGCTTGCCCTCGGGCGCCATCTCGCGCCAGCGGCTCTCGAGCTGGCCCATGCCGAAGACGCGGCTCGTGGGCTCGGCGCGCTCGGTGTCGATCCACGGGACCAGACCCGGCAGCTGGCGGCACAGGCCGTCGAACACCTCGGTGTCGACGATGGCCTTGCGCATCTCCTCCTCGACCTCGGGCACGCACAGCGTGATGGAGAAGCAGCCGTTGTCGCCCGGGAAGACGCCGAACTTCAGGAA
>JAIXTR010000551.1 GCA_027483845.1 Caulobacteraceae bacterium
GCGGGCGACCGCCGCGGCCGCCGGGGTGGCGAGGGTCATTGGCGGATGATGGCCTGCGCTGCGTCTTCGGAGCAAGCCGCCGTCAGACGCGCAACCGGGCGATCAGGGCCGCGGTCGAGGGGTCGTGCGCGCCTGCAGGGCCGCCCTCCAGCTCGCCCAGGACCCTAGTTGCCAAGGTCTTGCCGAGCTCGACGCCCCACTGGTCGAAGCTGTTGATCCCCCAGAGCACGCCCTCGACGAAGGTCTTGTGCTCATAGAGCGCCACCAGGGCCCCCATCCGCTCGGGATCCAGGTGATCCAGCAGGATGAAGCTGGTGGGTCGATTGCCGGGGAAGGTGCGCTGGGGCGCCAGGGCGTCGATCTCGGCCGGTGTCTTGCCCGCGGCGGTCAATTCGGCGCGTACATCGGCCTCCGTACGCCCGACCATCAGCGCCTCGGCCTGGGCGATGGCGTTGGCCAGCAGCTTCGTCTGGGCGGCCGGATCGCCCTCCGACCCCTCGCGGACCGCCAGGATGTCCACCGGCACGATGTCCGTCCCCTGGTGCAGGAGCTGGAAGAAGGCGTGCTGACCATTGGTCCCGGCGTCGCCGAACACGCTGGTGGCCGTCGCATGGGCGACGGGGTGGCCGGTCGCCGTCACGCGCTTGCCGTTCGATTCCATCTCCAGTTGCTGCAGGAAGGGGGCGAACAGTCGGAGGCGCTGGGCGTAGGGGACGACTGCCCGGATCGATCGTCCGAGCCCGTTTCGATTGAACATGTGCGCCAGGGCCAGCAGCACCGGGGCGTTGGCCTTCAGTGGCGCGGTGAGGAAGTGGTCGTCCATCGCCCGTGCGCCGGCCAGCATCCGGGCGAAGACGTCGTAGCCCAGGGCGACCGCGCAGGAGAGGCCGACCGACGACCAGATGGAGTAGCGACCGCCGACCCAGTCCCAGAAGCCGAACACCTGGTCAGCCGGCACGCCGAAGGCCTGGGCCTTGTCGGGGGCCGCCGAGACGGCGACCAGGTGGCTGTCGGACGCGGCGCCCAGGCTGGCGCGCAGCCACCCACGGGCGGCCTCCGCGTTGGTCAGGGTCTCCAGGGTGGTGAACGTCTTCGAGACCGTGACGATCATGGTCTCGGCCGGATCGAGGCCGACCAGCGCCTGGGCCAGTTCGGCGGGATCGACGTTGGCCACGAAACGCAGGTCAATCTGCGGGTCGAGCGGCTTGAGAGCCTCCCAGATCAGGCGCGGACCCAGATCGGAGCCGCCGATGCCGATGTGGACGATCGCCCGGAACGGCTTGCCGGTGGCGCCGGTCTTGGCCCCGGCGCGCACGGCCTCGGCGAACTCGGCCATGGCGGCGCGGGTGGCGTCTACGTCGGCGGAAACAGGCTGGCCGTCGGCGCGAAAGTCCGCGCCCGTCTGGGCGCGCAACGCCATGTGCAGCGCGGGCCGCCCCTCCGAGGCGTTCACCACCGCGCCAGCGAACAGCCGGGTTCGGGCCGCCTCGACATCCGACGTCCGGGCCAGCTCCAGCATCACGTCCAGGTCCGCGAGGGACCAGGGCTGCTTGGAAAGATCGAGTTCCAGGCCGGCGGCGGTCAGACCCAGGCGGCTCAGCCGATCAGGTTGCTGAGCGAACAGGCTGTCGATTCGCCGGTCACGCGCCGCGTCGGCGGCCTTCGAAAGGGCCGCCCAGGCGGCGTCGGACTTGGACACATGTACCTCTTTAGTCGGCGGAGCCGTACTTGACGCTGCAGCCATAGGGCCGGGTTGCGGGCTGGGCGACGGCGCGGCCCGCCTTCACGTCGGCGAGCGCGGCGGTGACGTAGTTGGTGGCGCCTTTCAGGCTGGCCGGATCGGACGACGGCTTGTCGTCGATGCCGCCCATGTAGACCAGCTTGCCAGTCTTATCGACGACGTACATGTGAGGTGTGGTCTTGGCGTCATAGGCGCGGCCGACCGTCCCCTTGGGGTCCAGCAGGACCGCGCTTAAGTAGGCTTTTTCCTCAGCCTGCCATTGCCGCGCCTGCGGGCCGGTCAGGTGACCCTGCATGCCGGGCGCGGACGAGATCAGCGTCAGCCACACCACGCCATCCTTGATGGCCTGGCTCTGCAGCCGCTGCATATTGCCCGAGTTGTAGTGCTTCTGGACATAGGGGCAGCCGTTGTTGGTCCATTCCAGGACCACGGTCCGTCCCTTGAATTCCGACAGCGAGCGCGTCTTGCC
Organism: Caulobacteraceae bacterium; assembly: GCA_027483845.1. GTDB lineage: Bacteria > Pseudomonadota > Alphaproteobacteria > Caulobacterales > Caulobacteraceae > Phenylobacterium. The sequence continues at coordinate 2,211 of JAIXTR010000551.1, forward strand.
CAACGCGTCGACCGCCGGGAAGGCGGGGGCCGGCTGGCCCAGGACAGGCGCGGCGGCGGCTGGGCCGGCGATGGCCGCAAAGGCGGCGAGAGCGACGAGAATGCGGGTCATGTCTGAAGCTCCTTTGGGGGGATGGAACGGTCAGCTGGCCTTGCCGGCGGCGTCCAGGGCCTTGACCACGACGCCCTCGGTCAGGATCGAGGGAAGGATAGCCGGGTCGCCGCCCTTGGCGCCATATACGAGGTACAGCGGCACGCCGGCGCGACCGAAGCGGGCCAGTTCGGCGGCGATCGCGCCGTCGCGCTTTGTCCAGTCCGCCTTGAGATAGACGGCGTTGTTGCGCTTCAGCGCCTCGGCCACGGCGGTCGTCGACAGGGCGACGCGGTCGTTGACCTGGCAACTGACGCACCAGGCGGCGGTGTAGTTCACCAGCACCGGTCGTCCCTCCGCCTGCAGGGCGGCCAGCCGCGCCGGGCTGTAGGCCTCGTCCGCCAGCTTGGTCGCGCCGGACGGCTCGTCGGCGACGGTGTAGGCTGGCCACAGCGCGCCGCCGACGACGGCGATCGCCGCCAGGACGGTGGCGACAGCGCCGAGCGCGACGGGCCGGCCGCCAGACAGCCTGCGCCGCTGCACGATGCCGAACACCCA
>JAIXTR010000502.1 GCA_027483845.1 Caulobacteraceae bacterium
ACAAGATCGGTCAGCATTCCGCCGACACCTCGGAACTGTTCTTCGAGGACGTGCGCGTGCCGCTGGCCAACTGCCTTGGCGAAGAGGGCAAGGGCTTCGCCTATCTGATGACCCAGCTGCCGCAGGAGCGCCTCGGCATCGCCGTCCAGGCCCAGGCCGCCGCCCAGCGCGCCTTCGACGAGGGCGTGAAATTCACCAAGGAGCGCAAGGCCTTCGGCCAGACGGTGTTCGACTTCCAGAACACCCGCTTCACCCTGGCCGGGCTCAAGGCCAAGATGCAGGCCGGCTGGGCCCACCTCGACTGGTGTATCGCCCGCCACCTGGAAGGCCGCCTGACCGCGGCTGAGGGCTCCGCCGCCAAGCTGTTCCACACCGAACTGCAGTGGGAAGTCTGCGACGCCTCGCTGCAGCTGCATGGCGGCGCCGGCTACATGAACGAGTATCCGATCGCCCGGCTGTGGCGCGACGCGCGGGTCCAGCGGATCTATGGCGGCACCAGCGAGATCATGAAGGAAGTGGTCGCCCGGACGATCTAGCGGCGCCCTATGTCGTGGAACTGACGCAACAAGCGGAGCCGTTCGGCGTTCTGCCTGCTGTCGAAGTCAGGAGTCGCGACCATGACCGCGTCCATCATCGCCCCCGCGCGGGCGCCCGTGTCCAATCCGCCCATCCGCCGCGCCAACCGCCTGTTGGCGGCCCTGTCGTCACGCGATTTCGCGATCCTGGAGCCGCACCTCGAGCCCGTCGTCCTGCCCCGCGGCAAGGTGCTGTTCGAGCCGGGCGACGAGGTCACCACCACCTATTTCCCCTGCCATCGCACCATGGCCTCGCTGCTGATCGTCACCCGCGACGGCCGCGAGGTGGAAGCGGCGACCATCGGGCGCGAGGGCGCCGTCGGTGGCATTGTCAGCGAGGGCCACAAGCCGGCGTTTGGGCGGGCTGTGGTGCAGGTCGGCGGCGACGCCCTCGCCATCAGCACCAGCCACCTTGAGGCGGCCAAGACCGGCTCGGCCCGGTTCGGAGACCTCTTCTCGCGCTACGCCGACGCACTGCTCGCCCAGATGATGCAGTCGGTGGCCTGCAACGCCCTGCACCGGACCGAGGAGCGGTGCGCGCGCTGGCTTCTGGCCACTCACGACCGAGCCGGCGACAAGATGATCCACCTGACCCAGGAATCCCTGGCCGAGATGCTGGGGGTCCAGCGCACCACCGTCACGGCGGTCACCGGCGTGCTGCAGGACCGCGGCCTGATCCGCACCCACCGCGGCCGGGTGGAGGTGCTGGATCGGCCGGGTCTCGAACGCGCCGCCTGCGAGTGCTACCGCGCCGTCGAAGACCACTTCACCCGGCTGCTGCCCGAGGTGGACGTCTAGTTCTTCCGGACCACCTCGCCGCCCTTCATCACGAAGACCGGCTTTTCCAGCACCGTGACGTCGCTGAGCGGATCGCCGGACACGCCGACGAGGTCGCCCCAGAAGCCCTTGGCCGCCTGCCCCACGTCGTTCGGCTGGCCCAGGGCCTCGCCGGCGTTGAGGGTCGCCGACTGGATGGCCTGAAGCGGCGTCGCGCCAAATCGCACCATCACGGCGAACTGCTTGGCGTTCAGGCCATGCGGATAGACCCCGGCGTCGGTGGAGTAGATCATCCGCGCACCGGCCTTCAACGCCTTGCGGTAGTTTTCCCGCTGCACGCCGCCGATCTCGCGATCCTTGCGCAGGTTGTCCTCCAGCTCGCCGTTCTACTTCCCCTCGGCCTGGGTGTAGTCGGTGTTGTAGATGTCGAAGCCCAGCCACGTCCCCTTCTGAACGGCCAGCTTGATGCCCTCGTCGTCGATGAGGCTGACGTGCTCGATGGTGTCGATCCCCGCCAGGATCGCGGCCTTGATGCCCGGCGCGCCGTGGGCGTGGGCGGCCACCTTCATGCCGGACATGTGCGCTTCCTCCGCGATGGCCTTCATCTCCTCCAGCGTCAGCTGCTGGGCGCCGGGCTCGTCGCCGCGGGAGAAGACACCGCCGGTCGCGCAGATCTTGATCGATCGCGCGCCGTACTTGCGCTGGGTGCGGACCTGCCGGCGACCTTCGTCCGGGCTGTCCACCAGGGCCGGGCTCTTCTGGTCCATCGACGGCGGGAAGTAGGTCTCGTCGCAGTGGCCGCCTGTGGCCCCGAGCGCATAGCCCGACGCCATGATCCGCGGCCCCTGGATCCAGCCCTCGTCGATCGCCTCGCGCAGGCCCACGTCGGCGTAGAAGGCTGTGCCCACATTGCGGACGGTGGTGAAGCCGGCGTCCAGGGTCGTCTTGGCGTTGGCGACGCCCACGGCGGTCCAGAAGCTGTCGGTGAACTCATAGGGCCGATAGCCGCCGTACCGCCCCGCGCTGGTCAGGTGGACGTGCATGTCGATCAGGCCGGGAAGCAGGGTGACGCCGGGCAGGTCCACCCGCTCAGCCTCGGCCGGCACAGCGTCGCCCGCCTTGCCCACCGAGGCGATCCGGCCATCGACGATCACCAGCAGCGGCCGCTCCAGATATCGCCCCGTCTTCACGTCCAGCAGGCGCTCCGCGGTCACCGCCACCGTCTTCGCTTCGGCCGTCCCGGCCAGCATTGCGGCGGCCAGCGCCACGCCCCAGATCGCTCTCATCACCCACTCCTCGACTGCAGCGCTTTGACTAACACGCCGCTGGCTTGATGACAGGGGCGCCCCCGTCCGCTATCGGGACGCCCG
>JAIXTR010000316.1 GCA_027483845.1 Caulobacteraceae bacterium
CAACCGCTCGCGCCCTGGCGCTGGCTGGGCGTGCCGATGCTCTACGTGATGGGGGCAAGCCTGATCTTCGCCCTGCCAATGCGGTTCTGGGGCTTAAGCCTTCCCGAGCCGATCTTCGCCCTGCCGGTGGCGTTCGCCTGGGCGGTGATCCGGCCATCGATGCTGGCGCCGCTGGGCATCATGATCATGGGCCTGTTTCTCGACTTCCTATGGGGCAGTCCGACGGGCTTCTGGGCGGTCTGCCTGCTGCTGCCGTATGGCATCGTCCTGGGCGCGCGCAGCTTTCTCGCCGGTCAGAACCAGGTGATGATGTGGCTGTGGTACGGTCTGTCGACGGCGCTCGCGATCGGCTCCGGCTATCTCTTCACGATGCTGGATACGCAGAACGCGCCCTATGCGCCGTCGGTGGCTTGGCAATTCCTCGCCACAGTCGTCCTCTATCCGTTCGCCGACCGGCTGATCGATCGGTTCGAAGACGCCGACGTGAGGTTCCGTTGATCCGATGACGCAACCGGCCATCTTCTTCGCCGAGGTGAACGAGCGGCAGGGCTTGTTCCATCGCCGCTCGATCCTGCTGGGTGCGTTCGCGGGAATCGGGATTTCGGCCCTGGGCGCCCGGCTGGCCTATCTCCAGCTCTTCGAGACCCAGCGCTATGAGAAGCTGGCGGTCTCCAACCAGTTCAACTTCAAGCTGGCGCCTGCGCCGCGTGGCGTGATCGTGGACCGCAACGGCGCCGTGCTGGCCGCCAACCGTCCGAACTTCCGGCTGATGGTGTCGCGGGACAAGGGGTCGGACACCGAGGGCACGCTCAAGACCCTGGCCAACTTCGTGCCCCTGGACGACGCCCGTCAGCGGCGGCTGCTCAAGGACATCCACAGCGCGCCGAAGCGCGCGCCGGTGCCGGTGATGGAGGACATGAGCTGGGAGCAGTTCTCGGCCATCAACGTCCGCGCGCCCGAACTGCCCGGCGTCACCGCCGACGTCGGCGAGGTGCGGGTCTATCCGCACGGCGGCGCCTTCGCCCACGTCATCGGCTACGTGGCGAAGGTGAACAAGGACGACATCGACGCCATCGCCAAGGCCGGACAGACGCCTGAGCCGATCATGCTCCACCCGGGCTTCCGGATCGGCAAGCAGGGGGTTGAGAAGGCGCTGGACGCCCAACTGCGCGGCCGGCCTGGCGCGCACAAGGTCGAGGTGGACGCCAACGGGCGCGAGGTCGGTCACCACGTGGATGGCGACATCCCCGCCGTGCCCGGCGACGAGGTGCAGCTGACCCTCGACGTCGATATCCAGAACCGCGCGCTGGAGGTCTTCGGCGAGGAGAGCGGCGGCGCGGTGATGATGGACTGCCGGAACGGCGACATCCTGTGCATGAGCTCGGCGCCCAGCTTCGACGCCAACCGGTTTGTCCGCGGCCTGACCGGGGCGGAGTACCGCGCCCTGGCCGGCTACGAGCGCAAGCCGCTGCTGGATAAGTGCCTGTCGGGGCTGTACCCGCCCGGCTCGACCTTCAAGACCATGACCGCGCTCGCCATCCTGATGGCTGGGATCAATCCCGAGGAGCGGGTGGGCTGCGGCGGCGGGATGAACTTCGGCGGCCGCTATTTCCACTGCCACAAGCGGGGCGGCCACGGGTCGCAGAACCTGAACGACGCGCTGAAAAACTCCTGCGACACCTATTTCTATTCCATGTCGCTCCGGGTCGGCCCCGATCGGATCGCCCAGGCGGCGCGCGCCTTCGGCCTGGGCCAGACCTTCGACATCGGCATCCCCGGTCAGAAGAAGGGCATCGTGCCCGACCCGGCCTGGAAGAAGCGCTACTTCTCGAAGAACGAGGCCCAGCAGCCGTGGTGGCCGGGCGAGAACCTGTCCTACGCAATCGGCCAGGGCTATCTGCAGGTCAACGCGCTGCAGCTGGCGGTGATGACCGCGCGGCTGGCCAACGGCCGCAAGGCGATCAACCCGCGGCTCATCAAGTCGGTGGGCGGAAAGGAGCGCCCGTCGGGCGCAGTCGCGCCGGACCTGCCGTTCCCGGCCGAGCATATCGACCGGGTGCGGGCGGGCATGGCGGCGGTGACCGATGTCGGCGGCACGGGCTATCGCGCCAGCCAGCTCGGCCTGGGCGACATCCTCATGGCGGGCAAGACCGGCACCGCGCAGGTGCGAAACTACGACAGCGGCGGGTCGCGCGGGAAGGGCGGGACCTGGGGGCTGCGCGACCATGGCCTCTTTGTCGCATTCGCCCCCATCGACGCGCCGCGCTATGCCATCGCGGTGATCGTACAGCACGGGATGGGCGGATCGACGGCGGCGGCCCCGCGGGCGCGGGAGATCATGCGCACGGCCTTGCTGAAGGATCCGGAGCTGATCTCGCGCATCCAGAAGCCGTTGCCGATGCCCGAGATCGTGCCGGACACCGAACTCGACACCGTGCCTGCGGTTTCCAACGTCGAGCGGGCGGTCTGAGGACAGTTCCATGACTCAGCCCGCCATCTTCTTCGAAGAGGTCAACGAGCGGCAGGGCACGTTCCACCGCCGCACGGTGGTGCTTGGCGCGTTCGCAGGGCTGGGCGTGGCGGCCCTGGGCGCGCGGCTGGCCTATCTCCAGCTCTTCCAGACGCAGCGTTTCGAAAAGCTGGCGGTTTCGAACCAGTTCAATTTCAAGCTGTTGCCGGCGCCGCGGGGCGTGATCGTCGACCGCAACGGGGCGGTCCTGGCGGCCAACCGGCCGAACTTCCGGCTGATGGTCGCGCGCGACAGCAACATGGACCCCGAGTCCACGCTGCACACCCTGGCCGAGTTCGTGCCCCTGGACGAAGCGCGCCAGCGCCGGCTGCTGAAGGACATCAACTCCGCGCCCAAGCGGGCGCCGGTCCAGATCATGGAAGACATGAGCTGGGAACAGTTCAGCGCCATCAGCGTGCGTGAGCCCGAGCTGCCCGGCGTCACCGCCGACATGGGCGAGGTGCGGGTCTATCCGTACGGCGGCGCGTTTGCTCATGTGATCGGCTATGTGGCCAAGGTGAACCGCGAGGACATCGCGCCCAGCGGGCCGAACTCCGATCCGATCCTGCTGCATCCCGGTTTCCGCATCGGCCGCCAGGGCGTCGAGAAGGCCTTCGACGTCGCGCTCCGCGGCAAGCCGGGCGCGGAGAAGGTCGAGGTGGACGCCAACGGCCGGCAGGTCCGCGAGGATCCGAACGGCGACATCGCCGCCACGCCCGGCAAGGAGATCCAACTCAGCCTCGACGTCGATGTCCAGCTGCGGGCTGAAGAGGTGTTTGGCGCCGACAGCGGTGCGGCGGTGGTCATGGACTGCCGCAACGGCGACATCCTATGCATGTTCTCCGGACCCAGCTTCGATGCGAACAAGTTCGTCCGCGGGCTGACCGGCGCCGAGTATCGCGGGCTGGCGCAGTATGATCACAAGCCGCTGTTCAACAAGGCGCTGACGGCCACCTATCCGCCGGGCTCGACCTTCAAGACCATGGTGGCGCTGTCGGCGCTGGAGAATGGGTACGACCCCAATACGGTGCACGTGTGCACCGGCCACTGGTTCTTCGGGCGCACGTGGAAGTGCGACCAGGTGCACGGCGCGCAGAACATGCACAACGCCATCGCCACGTCGTGCGACATCTATTTCTACCAGACGGCGCTGGCCATCGGCCCCGACAAGATCGCCGAGACGGCGCGCAAGTTCGGCCTGGGCGAGATCTTCGATATCGGCATTCCCGGCCAGAAGAAGGGGCTGGTGCCGGACACCGCCTACAAGAAGCGCCGGTTCCCCAAGGACCCCAAGTGGCATCCGGGCGAGACGCCCAG